>NZ_JBYIRN010000036.1:0-56464 GCF_057708145.1 Micromonospora sp. bgisy143 | reverse complement strand
GTGGGGGGCGTGTCCCCCCCCCCCCCCCCCCCCCCCCCCCGCCTCCGGCCCTCGCTGGAACGCGCCCCGCCCGCGAGCATCCCGACGATGACGAAGCCCAGGCCCCGTCGAGGGACAACGTCGGAGCGCCTTCGACGACCTGCCGCGGGAGCCGAATCGGGAGCCGGAAGTGGGCGGCTATGTGGCGGCACCACCTGGTCGTCGATCGGATCGAGAGGAAACCGCCCGCACACCCATGAACCCCCGGGCGGGCCGCTGCTGTGAGGGGCGCGGCCCGTCCGGGTGCACAACGGCGCGGAGACCGACTCTCCGTACACCATCGAGGATCGGAGGATCCTGATGAAGAAAGACCCTAGCGCGATCGACCTGTACGGCCTGCCGGTCGAGGGGGTGCAGCTGAGCAACTTCTGCGGCGGCAACCTCGGCAGCGAGACCCAGCAGTGCGTCGAGGTCGGCGCGATCCCGGGCGTCGAGGGCGCGTATGTCCTCGGCGACAGCAAGAACCCGGGCGCCGGGCAGCTCCGCTTCACCGAGGGCGAGCTGGACGACTTCGCCCTCGGCTACATCGCCAAGCGTGGCCTGACCGCCTGACCACTCGGCCTACGGCACCATCACAGCAGGAAGCGGGCCGCCTCGCCCCCACCGGGGGCGGCCCGCCTGCCAGCGGGAGGCACAGATGATCCACTGGAGCGGACACTGGCATGGGTTCGGGCCCTGGGTCGGCGCTCGGGACGAGTTCAACAAGGAGTACCTGCGGCGACCAGGCGCGAACCTCACCGACGCGCACATCAGGGAGCACCTGTTCCGCGAGATGGCACCTGGCGCCTTCCGTCAATGGCTCTTGACCCAGAGCGGAGCCAACGAGCACACCAGGACGTTCCTCGCGAACGACATGAGCCCGGTGCAGCTCGGCCACTCGCTGCTGAAATTGACGAAGGTGTCCGCCGATCGAACGTGGACCGATATCGATGACGCCCTCAGCTGGCTCGCCAAGACCTGGACCGACAACTCGCCTGGCGGCGACATCCTGCCGCTGGAAAAGACGATCGAGTACAACCGAGAAGCGCTCCTGCTCGGCAGCGACGTCAGCGCCGGCTACTACACCCCCGGCTTCAGCTACGTCGACTTCACGATCATCTGCTGCCCGAACCGCTTCTTCCCGAACATTCCCTGCCCCTTGCCACCCCCAACGCCATGAGAAGGGAGGGAGCGTGTCGCTCAAGCTGCTGCTCCCCAAGGCCGGCGTCAAAGACCTGATGACCACCTGGCCGGACGAGGTCCGCGTCTACGCCGGCGTGCCGGCTGAATTGGACCGCGTCGTCAGCACCGAGGATCTGTACGACTGGATCGACACCGGCTGCGTGCCCGCCGCCGAGGTCGCGGTCGTGAAGTCGCCGAGCCCGTCGATCAATCCGCTCTCGTTCAGCGCCAACGGCCGGACCATGCCCGGCCGGCTGCGCTATTTGCTCAACAACGGCTACACCATCCGCTTCGGCCACATGGAACGCATCACCGCGAAGATCCATCGACTGGCAAAGGCCGTGCAGCAGGAGACGGGCTACAGCACCTTCGTTCACGCGTTCGTGACTCCGGCGGGTGAGCAGGGTCTGCGGCACCACTGGGACCAGCAGATGACGCTCGCCATCCAACTGGCCGGCGAGAAGCGATGGAACCTGTGGAAGCCGCTCTTCCCCGCCCCAATGCGCGACTATCACGACTCGTCCCTGACCTGGCAGGAGAAGTGGCGCGAGGACTGGACCGCGGCCGGCCCGGACGTCACCATCGACCTCAAGGTCGGCCAGGTCCTGGTCCTGCCCCGAGGGTGGGTGCACGACCCGCACAACATCGGCGACACCGAGGACAGCGTGCATCTGACCATCGCCATCGGCGAGCGCACCCCGTACTGGGCGGCTGAAGAGATGATCAGGGATGCGATCCACGATCAGTCTCTGCGGCGGATCATCGCGCCTGCGGAAATGACCGGACCCGGGTTGCATGACGTCGTCGAGGACACACGCAGCAAGCTGATCGCGTACCTGCAAACCTTGGACACGGAGGCGTTCACCAGTCACCTGCGGCACCTGGGCTACACCACGCTGGAGTACAACCACTGATCGAAGCCGCAGCGACACGCCCGTGCCCTCGGAGAATCGTCTCCAGGGGCACGGGCGTGTCCAGTCGTTGAACTGGCTGTTGCTCACCGGTGGCTCGGCCCGCGGCCCCTCGTGCGGCCTGTGGCAGGCAATCACATCTACCGAAGGGTGCGGCGCGCTCCGCCGTGTCTCCAGCCGGGCAGGCTGGAGGAGGCTACAGCTGCCCGGCGCGGCTATCCGCCGGCTCCACCCGTCGAACGCGCTCATCTGGCCGTAGCCGCCGCAGACGCAGGTGAGCCCGTCGGAACCGAATCGTTGGTACCTCTCGAGTTGCAATCGTTCCAGGCGGGACGACCACTTCTCTCTGTGCGCCCACCGGCCGTGCACATGTCGATCTCGAAGCTGCTGTTGCTGGTCGGGTACTTGCCAAGCTTTCTCCGCGTGGCGCGGCGGCTGACGCCTCGCTGCGGCGTAATCTGCCAGTGGCAGAAAGCCTTAGGCCGATCAGAAGTTGCAGGATGCAACTCCATGTGGCCTACGCGATGAGGAGGGCACTCGATGGTGAACGCAGGGGTTGACATGACGACGGACCAGATGTCCGGCGCACCTCGACTGCCTGAGAAGAGTCTTCCGGTGACCGCGCTCGGACGTCTGATGCCGACCGCTTGGTGGCTGGGCTCGATGACCGCCCAGAGGGAGCCGCTGCGCCGCGCGGTCTGCGCGGCGGTCGGGTTGACGGCCGGGGCTTGCCTTGACGACGTGCACGCCGCTGGGCTCGCTGGCGTAGCGCTGGTCGTCTCGGTGCTCATGGTTGGGCCTAGGTCGGTCGTGCTGCTTCTTCCGCCAACCGCCGTCCCACAACGATGGAACCGGCTGTCAGGCGGGGGAGATGCCTCGCCGGCTTCCACCGGCCCGCGGATGAACGGGGCGCGGGTGCCGGGCCCTCGACATGCTTGGGGTGGTGGGGAGAGTGGTCAGTGAGGTGCGTCGAAGTCGAGTATCCGTCGACCATCTTTGGAGTCGGCCGCGACTGCCTGGGCGTAGAGGTTCGCGAATGAGACCTTATAGGCGTCCACCATGTCGGCGTCCTCGACGAGGGCCACGTCGTCAGGCTGGTTGTCGAGGTACACCACGTCTGGATCCTGTTCGGAGTCGAACTCGTGCAGAGAGAAGGGACCCACGAAGCCAGGATCTGCCGCGCTGTCGCGCTTTAGGACGACAAGATCTAGACGTGAAAGAAGATCCTGAATCTTCAGGAACTGTTCCCGCATGACTTCCTTGCTGCCGACGTGCTTGAGTGCGCGCTCGTCCAGCACGATCCGCACCAATGAATCACGGCCGGAGGCAAAAACTCGCGCCTGCCGCGCCATACGCAGCCTCACCCTCGCCTGGGCGGCTTGGCCATCCGAGCGGTAGTGCGGACGGGCGCTGACTACTAGTCGGGCGTACTCCTCAGTCTGCAGCAGTCCGGGAATCAAGAACGGATGGTATTGACTGATTCGCGAGGCGTCGTCCTCGTAGCCAAGAAAGTCCATGTAGGAGGGCGAAGCGTAATCCCGGTACTCGGCAGCCCAGTGCCGTCGACGTGCTAGGCGGGCCAGGTCGATCATTCGACCAAGGTTGCCAGGGTCGCTCACACCGTAGAACGACAACAACGCCCTCAGGTCGTTGACCGAGATGCTCACCGTGCCGCTCTCGATCCGAATGACCTTCGACAGCGACCACTCCATGGCGTGGCGAACGTCCTCAAGGGAGTAGCCCCGCTCACTTCTGAGCTGGCGCAACGCCAGGCGAAGGCGACGACGATGTGTTGTGGGTCCCTGTCCTTCTACCGTCACGATCACGCCTTCCCGCCAATAATTGCAACGGGCAAATTGAAGGGAGAAGTTTGCCGCTGGCATCTTGCTTTTGCCCATTCGATTGAAGCCGAAGGTAGTAAGCTAGCAGACCGGCGCACTCGGCCAAGGGCTGGGTAATGCAGCCGGACATTTGTAGCCGAACGTCCCAGGCCCCTGCTATCTTGCTTACATAGCGCGAGCGCCGGTGCAACGCAAAGTAAAGGCCACGGTGGGCGGGCGCACTGCTTTGTGCCCCGCCTCAATACGGGCGGCGTTGCCCAGATCATCCAAAATTTGCAATCGCCCATGAAGCAACCCCTGCCACGATTGTCGCTCATCGGAGGTAAAGAAATGGAATCCGCACCCAAGCCGATCTGGACCCGGCGCAGTTCACGATGCGACAACGACCACTGCGTTACCGTGTCGCACCACAACCAAGGCGTGGACGTCTTCGACTCGATCTCACCCGGAACCGTCCTGTCCTTTCCTGAATCGTCATGGCGCCGCTTCCTCCTCAGCCTCGAAACCCGCGAAACACGAACAGCCAGCGGAGAGCGGCAAGCCTGATCACCTGCAATGCGACCCACAAGTCCGCACTCCGACACGTGACTGTCGGTTACCTGACACACGGAGCAGGGCGCCGAGGTTGGTGCCCTGCTTAGCTCCGTCCCGCCACCCCCGTGACGGCTAGCTCATGCTGGCTCACCAGCCGCGTCTTGAGCAAAGTCCCGTTGACTAGAGCCTACGAAGACGCCAAGCGATTGCCTTGTCACGACACGGCTTAGGCGGATGTGGACACCTGCCCTGGTGCCTCAAACTTCGTGGCGATCCGTCATGCCGTCGGCCGAACGAGCAATCGTGAATGAACTGTGACAGATCACAAGCATAGCGCTAACGTCAATTGTTAGTCAGGGACGGCGACCTGCCGCTGCGCTGTGGCTTGGTCTATTCAAACGCCGAATCCGCCCTCTATCAATGCCACGAATCTTTTCCGATTCCAGTGGAATAAGCGCCCCGCAGTGGCTCGCTGGCAGGCACCAGCGTCGAGCTACGGCAGTCGTATCTCGTAGGTGACCGGTTCGGCGTGTCCAAGGGCTTGGGGCCCGTCGAGTTCGACGAGGTTAGGTCCGTCCACAACGATGAGTCGCCAGTCCGGCTCTGCCGCAGCAGCGACTTCGGCGCGTCTAAGGACGATCTGGCCGGCCGGACGGGTGACGACCTGAAGAACTTGCGCGCCCTGCCAGCACGTCAGGTGCGAGCCGCCTGTAGCCGAAGGTCCGACCTCCCAGCCCTCATGCCGGTAACGGTCAGCGACGATGGCGCGAGTTTGTGCAATCGGTCCGTAAGCGGCGGTGACGTGGGGATCAAGGTGTCGCCCAATCGTCCTCAACTGATCGGCCGTCACCCGCTGTGGGTTGGCGGCTCTCGGATTCTTGATGACCTCCAGGCTGCGCAGCCGTGGATCTTCAGCGAGGACGGTCCGCGAAACGGCAGCAGGAAACAGCGTGATGTCTACCGGCAGCCAGTGCATGGAGGTGCTTTTGGGGGGCACTATCAGCCAGTACTCGTCATGATCTCCATGGGCCTGAGGTGGACCCGTGACGACCCCGGCGCCCCAGAGACCCGGTGTCGAGACAGCCCCGGTCGATCCGGTGACCCAGAACAGCACCGGCTGGCCTGCCGCAAACTGGTCGCGGTAGCGGCCGACTGTCCAGCTGCGAATGGTGAGGTTGCCGTCACGGATGAACTTGTGTAGGTCCCACATGGCGGGGTTGCACCTGAGCAGCCACGCGCCGAGCTCGAAGGCGGCAGTTGAGGTCATCAGACGTCCTGGAAGTGGGGCCGAGGTCCGTAGCGCAGTTCAAATGACCGAGGTGCGCCGCCAAACATTCGGTAGATCGCGATCGTGGTGCGACCGGGACGTTCAAGCTGTCGGGTGGTCTGCCAGTCGAACATCAACCACTCGTCTAGGTAGTGCGGCAGGCTGAACCGGAGGGTGTAGGCCAAATCGCCGTTGTCAGCAGAGTTGCTGCTGTCAACTGGCCGGATGATCCATCCGGTCGCGGTGGTGTCCTCGGCGTCGCGAACGATGTCGATCCGATGATCGCGTCGCCGGGCGGCGTGCCGCAGGAACCCGCCGATGTCTCCGGTGAGCGCGAGCATGAACGGCGCAGGCGGGAAAGCGAGCAGGATCTCGTCGCCGAAGCTGGCCTCCAGTTCTGACCGGAGCCGTCGGATCGCATCAAGCTGCGTTTGCTGCCCAGGTATCACCCGCAGGCAGCTGCGCAACCGCTGTGCCGAGGACGTGGCGGACGAGTTGGCGGAATCGCCCGACCGTGCATGGTGGCGAGCAGGACGACGGCCGGATTTCCGCTGCTCTGGGCTTCGTTGACGCCGAAAGCCTCGCCCCTTGGACGCGGGCCGCAGCCGCGAGCCTGCTCCTCGATCCCATACAGCCCAGCCGTGAGGACGACGGCAAACTTCTACGTCAACGGCTGGCATCGCAGCCAGGCTGTCCGCTCCGCCTGAAAAGTTCAGCCGGCGTTGACATCTTGCAGCGCCAATGCATTACCGTGCATTACCCGGACGCCAGCCGACCGTCTGCGGATCAGGAGAAGATCGTCTCGTGCTTTTTGTCGTGGTCGCGGTTGGGCATGCCATCCCCGAGGGCGGTGTTGGCTCTGCGGCGTTCTTGCTGCACGACAACTGGGATGATTGGTTCCGCTTCGAGACGCTGTACCAGCTGGTGGTGCGTGGTGAAGCTGGCGAGCTGACCGAAGTGGGCCAGGTCAAGATCGGCCAGTTTGGTATGGGGCACGACCAGGCATCGCCGGCGCTGCCTGACTCCTTCGACCAGCTTGACGACAGGTTCTTTTCGGTGGGTCAGGACGGTGCCTACTACGAGCAGCTGAATCGGCTCGGGGAGCACGTCCGGTCCGAGGTCCTGACTGCTTTGCACGACTTGGCGGCCGACGAGGATCTATATCCCCGGGCGCTGGCGGAAGAAGTCACGACCGTCTCGCTGCTGCGCGCGGTGACCCATACGAGTGTCGTGGGACAGTTTCGGCGCCAGGCCCGCGGCGGCCTGCATCTGACCCGGTTCCGGTTCGCCTACCGCACGCCGCCGCCTGCACATCTTCCGGATCTGGGTGCCGTACTGGAGTTTGACGTGGTCCCCGAGTCGGAGCCGCCGACGAATATTCACGTTCTCATCGGATCGAACGGTGTCGGCAAGACCCACCTGCTACACCATCTGAGCCATGTCGTCGCAGGTGAGTTGGCGCCGGTCGCTGATGGCGAGCCGGGCATCTTCACCTTCGATGCCGACGGTGATCGAGCGGACAACTTTACGAACGCGATATCGGTGAGTTTCAGCGCCTTCGACAGGTTTGAGCCGATCGGTGGAAGTAATCCCCGCTACGCCTACATCGGTCTCAAACGGGTGCGACGAGACAAGAAGAGCGAGAAACCGCTTCCACCAAAGGACCACCGGACGCTGGCCGGCGAGTTCGGCAGAAGTGTTCAGGAGTGCCGTCAGCCCGCGCGGCGGGAACGGTGGCAACGCGCGTTGCAGTTGCTGGCCGGTGACCCGATCTTCGCGGATGCAGGGGTGATCGAGCTCGCTGATCTGGTGACGAGCGACGACGTGGGCGATACAGCACGTGATCTTTTTCGTGACCTGAGCTCCGGTCACAAGATCGTGTTGCTGACGATGACACGTCTGGTCGAGACCGTCGAAGAGCGTTCGTTGGTTCTTCTCGACGAGCCGGAAGCGCACTTGCATCCGCCGTTGTTGGCGGCGTTCGTTCGTGCACTGTCGGATCTGCTGATCAATCGCAACGGGGTGGCCATCATCGCGACTCACTCGCCGGTGGTGTTGCAGGAAGTGCCGCGGGTGTGTGCGTGGAAGCTGCGGCGAGCCGGTGACGTGCTGGTCGCTGAGCGGCCCGAGATCGAAACCTTCGGGGAGAACGTCGGGGTGCTGACCAGGGAGGTTTTCGGTCTGGAAGTCACCCGGTCGGGTTTCCACAAGGTGCTGCGGGATGCGGTCGCGCAGGGCGAGTCGTACGGGGTGATCCTCGAGCGGTTCGACGGCCGGCTCGGCGGGGAGGCCCGAGCTCTGGTCCGCGGGCTGATCGCCGTCCGGGAGTCCGGCGGGGTCCTGTGATGTGGAGCCTTCCGAAACCCCGACACACCGCTCAGGAAACTTATGAGGCCGCCATCAGCCGGATGCGCGACAAGGACTTGCACGCCGTGTACCGCTCGGCGACGGGCACGGTCACCGCTGCCGCTGCGAACTACGCGGCCGCAGCCGAGCAGGGCCTGGCACACGCACTGCTCGGAGAGGACTTCGAGGCGGGCGCCGTCACCCGCAAACAGATGATCACGCTGTACGACGACCGGATGGCTCACCCGAAGGGACCTGCCCGGCACATTTATGACGCGATCCGGGCCAGAGCGCCGTACGACCGCTGCCCGTCGTGCGGGCACCGGGACGCGCGGACCCTGGATCATGTGCTGCCGAAGACGAAGTTCCCGGCGCTGGCCGTGACGCCACTCAACCTGGTGCCGGCCTGTCACGAGTGCAACAAGAGAAAAGGCAACCAGATCGCCGCATCGGCGGAGACGGCCGCGGTACATCCGTACTACGACAGGTTCGATACCGACCGGTGGCTGCACGCGGCCGTGGAGCCGGACCGGCCGCCGGCCATACGGTTTTTCGTCGAGGCGCCGCAGCACTGGGCAGCAGCCGACCAGGCCCGTGCCCGGCATCACTTCGACGGGTTCGGGCTCGGCGTGCTGTACGCGGCGCAGGCCGCCCAGGAACTGGCAAATCTGGAGTACCGTCTCGGCCGGCTCGCCGCCGCCGGCGGAGTCGACGGGGTGCGCGACTTTTTGCAGGAGAACGCCGACAGCTGCCGACATGCGCGCCTGAACAGCTGGCAGACGGCTATGTATGTCGCGTTGAGCGAGTCGGACTGGTTCTGCGACGGTGGATTCAACCTTGGCTGAATTCACCGTCCGGCCGCTAAGGAGATCGTGCGGCCGGGGTAGCGCGCGGTCCGCCGTCTACGGATCGAAGCCGAGGTCGTCTTATTCGTCGGCCTCACCCGCCGCGTCCGCATCCTCGGGGGCCTGCGGGCCGTCCTCGTCCTCGTCGTCGGCTTCGTCGTCTTCGGTGGGCAGGGCGTAGCGGGTGGTGAGTGTGGCCAGGTGCAGGATGAGCGGGACGCCGAGCGCCGAGGTGTAGTCGTCGGAACAGGACCGCTGTTGGTGCAGGAAGGCCGCCCAGAGCAGGCTGGTCTCGTCGTCGGGTTTGGCGATGACTATGAACTGCACCAGTTCCGGGTTCCAGGTCGCAGAGCCGGGGTTGAAGTGATCTCGTTCTTTCACCTCTTGCTCGTCTGATGCGTTTGGCCTGGGTTCGGTTTTGGTGTGGTGCGGGGTCAGCTTGGCCAGCTCGACACCGATCTTGTTGTGGGTGACCGGCTTCTCGACCGTGCTGTAAAAGACGCGGGTGTTCTCGAGGTCGAGGTGCTGGGCGTCGTACCAGAGCCCAGCGGAGATGCCGGTGCTGTCTGGCTGGGCTGCCCACACCTGCGGTGTTTCCATGCGGTCGCTCCCGCTGATCCGGACCAGCCGCATACGTTCGCCGAACGTCGCGACAGGCTGGCTCACCCCGTCGGCGAACTGAATGCGTTCGGGCTCGAGGTAAGTGTTCTGTAGCGAGGGCAGCCGGTTGCGGATGTTCTGGGCGTCGACGACGACCAGGGTCTCGTCGGGGCGCAGCGCGCTGAGCGTGCTACGTACGAAGGCGGCGACGGCAACCGTCTGCTCCTGTTCGGTCCGGGGCATGTCCGGATCCTGGTAACTGGCGAGATATTTGAGGAGCTGCGGGTACGGCACCCAGCCCGTCATACCTTTGGCGCGGCCCATCACGCAGGGGTTGCCGGGGCGGATCAGCACGGCGACGGGGATGAACAGTTTGCGGGTGTTGGTGTCGTCCTTGCGGCGTTTGACGATCCAGAACGCGATCTGGTTGAGGCCATCGGGGATGTCGAGGCCGCGGGCTTCGGGCACGAACCGCATGCCGACCTGCCGGAACAGATCCAGCCAGGCGGCTTCGGCCCGGTGCCCGACGGTGGCGTCCTCGGCGTCCTTCTCAGGGCTGATGAACTGGCTGACCGCGCCGGCGTCGGCGCAGCCCAGACGGATGGCGAACTTCGGATCGGTGGTGCGTCGCCAGAACGCCTCACGCCCATCCAGGACGACCAGCGCCGCATCTGCCGCGCCACTCTGCTCACGTCCCCAGTCGGTCAGAGCAGCCGCGACTCCGCTGCGCCGGGCCGTGACGGCGGCGTCGTGCTGGGCACCTTTGCGGGGCGTGTCGCCGCCGCCGAGCGGGCCACCCAGGTCTGACAACACACGGGCGCGGACCGTGAGGGTGAAACCATCGACGTTCCACGTCCACGTGTCCGCGTCGGCAGCGGTGCGAGGCGGCAAGTCGAGTAGTTCTTCGACCGTGTCGAGAAGCAGGTTCCGCATGGTCCGAGACGGCTGATCGAGCAGGGCCACGGTCAACCCTTGCACGCCGGTAACCTCGGCGAGCCGCTGTCGGCGCAGCCGGGCGTTGGCCGCGGTCTCGGCCCGACGGGCGACGCGTGCCTGTGCGACCTTCGCCTCGTAGTCGGCTTCCGGCAACTTGGTGCTGTTGCTGCGCGGGATGCTCGTCAGCTTGGTGAAGGTGTTGCCGGCCCGCTTGATGCCCGGCACCTTGTGCAGCGGGTCCGCCAGTTCGAAATGAGGCGCGACGATGCCCTCGACCCAGGCCAGCAGCCGTCGCCGTTCGGCCGGCATGATCCCGGTGCCGACCTCGTGAGATCCCCGCATGGTGGTGTGATACACGACCGCCGCGGTGACTCCGTCACGTTCGGGGAGCCACAGGTCGGACTGCCGGCCGAGTTCCGCGGCGTCGGGCAGCTCCGCGATAATGTTGAGGCGCGACAGCATCTGCTCTGGACCGGAGTTGACCCAGCTCAGCGCGTCGATCTTGGGATTCCATTGGACGCGGGCGACCGCGAACTTGTCAGGCACGCTGGCGCCAGCCGCGAACGGGTTGGCCGATAACAGGTAGACAGAGGCCGCGTTGCGGCCTTTTGGCCGTACCGCGTTCGTGGTCCAGCGGCGCACACCAACGTTGACGTGCAGGCGAGGTCGCGGGTCGAACGGGACGGTTCGCAGGGCGATGCGCAGGTAGGAGCTGTAGAGCCAGGAACTAGGGTTCTTGCCTTTGGTCTGATAGGTCAAGGGTGGCCAGGACACCAGTTCGGCGCCGTCGGCCGACGGGTTGGCCGCGACCTGCCGGAACCGCAGCTGCCCGCCCTCGTGGCTGTAGGGGAGCCGGGCGGAGTGCTGCGCGATCTGCCACGCGATAGCGTCGGGCAGCAGCGTATAAAGCCGCGCCTTGGGTACGGCGGTGCCGCCGTCCGAGGTGGTGCATTCGAGCAGGTCGACCTTTTCTGGCCGCCACTCAAGTTCGGCAGCATCGAGCGCTTTGATCGTGGGCACCACGAGCGGCTTGGCGATGTCCTTGCGGGCCAGGTCGTAGAGCCAGGCGTTGAGCAAGGCGCGCAGCACCGGCGGTGGGCAGGCCCTCTTGGCGTACAGCCACGGGTCGCCGTCGCGGACGCTGGTATAGGTGGCCGCCGAGATCAGGTCGGGCGTGGCGACGCGCAGCAGAGCGTTAAGTCGGCGGATCGGGATCCGCCGGGTTGGGGACAACGTGCGGTCCGGGTAGTTCGCCGCGTGCAGGCTAGCGATGCGCTCACGCCATTCGTCCGGAAAGGCCAGTGTCTGGAACGTGGTGGTCATCGGCAGGCGTGGAAGCAGCACAGCGGGTTGCTGACGGTCGTAGACCATGTGGGGTCCTTTCGGGGGCGCTTGGTCAGCCCATGGCGCGCAACGCTTCGTACAGGGGCTGGTATAGGGCCTGCACCAGGGAACGGTCGAGCGGGTCGATGGCGCTGGCCGGATTGAAATACGGGTCGAGCTCGTGGATCATGCTGCGCAGTAAACTCGTTTCCGGGGTGTCAGCGCCTTTAAAACCGGCCTCGCGGGGAGAGAACGCGCCGTCAACGAAGTAGACGCGGGCGGCAACGCCGCCGCGGACGAGTCGGCCGATGACTTGCCAAATAACGACCAGTTGGTCCCAGGTGAACGAGGATTTCTCATCGGCAGGCAGGCTGGTCCAGGACAAGCGGCGGGTCAGGTAGCGATGCCAGCGGCGGCTGGCGTCCTGCCTGAAACGGACGCCGGCCGCGTCCGGGGTGCCTTGGGCGAGGACGAGTTGCCGGAACGGGCGGCCAGCGCCGCGGTATTGGCGAACCGCCCAGTCGTTGATGGCCTGGGTCGCCAGGGTGATGTCGTCGGGCCGGTGGTGCGGGCGGGCCAGGAAGTAAACGCTGCCGATGGCCGCTTTCCCACCGGGGGTGACGATGTTGTGGCCGCGTTCGACCGACAGCAGCGGCGCTATGAGCAGTTGCCCGCCGGCGTCGGGGAAGGTGGTGATCTCGCCACGGCGCAGGTAGCGGCGCCCGTGCTGGGCGGACAGGGTATTCCAGGAGTGGTCGAGGTCGGTGTCGTCGGCGACCAGCACAGTGACGTTGCCGGCCCACTCGGGCTGACTGTTTAGGTAAGTGCCGGCATGCGCGGCTTCGGCATAGCTGCCGACCAGCAGTAGGATCCGGCGTCTTTGCGGGTCGGGAATGGCGTCGAGTTCCTGCTGCAAAAGTGAGGTCGCGCCGGCGAGGGTGCGGTCAGGGACGGCCAAGGCGTGCAGCATCTGCTCAAGCTGCTGCGGGCGTCGTTGCGGGTCGACGCCGGAGAGCCGCAACGCTTCGGTGCTGTCGGGTCGATACAGGAACTCAGTCCGGAACCGGCTCTGCTTGATTGCGGCGATCTCGTGCTCGTGCGGGCGCAGGATCGCATCGACGGTGGCGTGCACGTGATAGCGGCTGGAGGTGCCGGCCCAGCTGGTGGCCGACATGAGCAGAACGTTAGGGCCGGGCCGGTCGTCGATGGCGGGGATCCCGGTCAGTTCCAGTAGCAGTTCCCGGCCGACTCCGTTGCAGCGAAAGAACCGCAGCTCGCCGCTCTGCTCCCCGTCAGCGTTGCGTTCCCCGGCCTGGAACTGAAAGCCCAGCACGTTTCCCATCGGTGACTCGGGCACGATCGGCATGTAGTCCTTGGGCGGCCGACGGGAGAGCACGTTCGAGGTGGCTTCCAGGTTCAGGGCGGCCTCGACCCGCGGCCACAGGGTGGTGACGAAGTTGAGCCGGTTGTGCAACACGGCCAGCACCAGGGTGAACTCGAACCGGTCGAGGTTGGCTTCCCCAGCGCCGAGCACCGGACTGTCCCTCAGCAATGGGCTGCCCCCGGGAACGAGCTCACCGATGAGGGTACGCAGACGGTCGCGCAGGTAGCGGCGACCGGTCTCGCCGCGTTGCGCGTGCAGCAGCTCGGTGGCGGTGTTGACCAGCGAGTTGACCAGGACGGTGACCGTGTCGTCCGGGCCGGACGGCTGCATCGGGGAGAGCGGGTTGTCGCGGAACCGGCCGAGGACCTGGTCGACGCGGGCCACCGCTGCACGCTGCCCGGCAAGGTTGTTGTCGTCGACGGGTTCGTCGCTGTTCTGGTCGCGGCGCAGATGGGGGAACCACTCGTTGAGCAGCCACTGGTGCAGGGTCATCGCGGAGAAGTAGTCCTGGGTGATCCAGCGACGCAGCGGCTCGTTGGTGATCAGCATCGAGTAAATGCGATCGGTGGCGGCGATAACGGTGTTGAGTGCATTGCCCCAGTCGTCGATGTCGTAGCGCGACAGCTGCAGCCGGGCCTGGCGTGCCAGTTCGGTGAGTTTGTGTTTCCCGACCTCGTCCAGCCACGACTCGCTGCCCTGGGCGACCAGGGTCGCGGCCGGCGCGAACGCGGTGTCCAGCTGCATCTGGACCCGGTCGGCCTCGTCCACGATGATCAGGTCGCTGCGCCGGCAGGCGAGCTCGGCGTAGCGGATAGTCTTACTGGTCAGGTGGGCGGGCACCCGGCTGTGCACGAGCGAGGCCGGGGTGGCAACCCACACCCGGGCGGTGACCAGGTCTCTGGCGCCGTTGTGGCGCGGGCAGCTATACCAGAGCGGGCACCCTTGCCGGGCCAGCCCCCGCGACCTGCCGCCGCCCACCGTGCTGGCACCCGCATCGTCGGCGTCCGGGTCGGCGTAGAGGCGGTCGCACGGTGCCTCTCCGATACGCAGCGCGCGGCGGGCTTCGAGGCCGCGCAGCGCATCCAGCGGGCAGGCGCTGGACAAGTAGGCGAAACCCGGGTGCTGGTGGGCCAACATCGTTTCTGCACTGGCTTCGGCACGGCGGTGCAGGCGCTGAATATTGCGTTCCAGGGTGGAATGGCCGAGCACGGGGGCGGCGGGCACGCCGAGCCGGTTGAGCTGGGCGGTGACGGTGAGCATCTCGGCGACGTCACCGACGACGATGGTGACGTGACGCCGGCAGGCCGGGTCGGAGGCCAGATGGTAGGTGAGGATGTCCCGTATGGTCGACTTGCCAGCACCGACCATGCCGACCATGTGCATGAGCTGCTCGATACGCAGGTCACCGCTGACCACGTATTCCCGGGCGGTCTCATCCCGGGTGAACAGCGCCACCCGGTCGAGACGGCGGGCCCACTGGTTGGGTTTCCCGCTGCTGCGCTCTTCGATTTCGTCCATCGCCGCCGCGGCCGATCTCAGCTGCTGCCAGTTGACGAAGATCGGCGCGCCTTTGCCGGGAGGCAGCGCGTCGAGATCGTGGCGCACCGGCGTGCTCCGCTCGACCAGAACGGCGGGGATCCGGGCAGAGTACTGCTGGTCACGGACCTGGAAGACGTGCTCGCCCGCACCGGCGATGTTCAGCTGGTGGCTTTCCAGCGGCGGCGGTGAGCCCAGCAGCCGCTGAAACGTCTCGAATCGGCTGGCGGCGCGAGAGGGCTGCTGCCGCCGGGGCGGGGTGTCGAGGTCGTCGAAGTCAAAGCCCCGTAGCCGGATCTCGACCTCACGGTAGAGCGTGAGCGAGTTGCGCCAGGTGTAGCGGCGGGCGCGGTCCCACAGGTAGTGCCGGGCGCGGCGGATCATCAGCCGGTCCTCTGGGCTGCGCACATCGCCGAACGCTTCGCCGTAGGGGTAGCCGCTCAACAGCGTCCACGCGTCACCGGCGGCCCGGTGCGGCATCACGGTGTGCAGCAGGTAGAGGCCCAGTTCGACGTCGAGCAGGTCGCTCAGCTGCAGGCCGCTGCTGGTACGCGGCCATACCGGGGACAGTTCAACCATCAGTTCCTTGTGCCAGCTGCTGCGGTCACGCATCGGCGACCTGCCCGTCGAGGCGGGCTATGGTTCGCGCGACGTGCCGCAGGAACTGGGCGTCGCTCATCAGCCGCAGCCGCGATGCCACCTCGGGCGGGCAGTAGTGCTTGAAGACGCGCGCGTAGTCCTCCCGGTCGGTGAAGCGATACCCTGGGACGACGAGATACGCCTCGTCGTAGCGGGGCTGATGGCGCAGCGCGGTGGCGGTGTGGCCGAGCAGGGCGGGATTCGCCCGGTCCTTGACGTCGATCGCCCAGACCGCCTTGTTCGGCAGGGTGATCCGCAGGTCGTAGGCGTCGCAGCCAGGCCACATCTCGGCCGGGAGCCCACGCCGGGCGAGCGCTTTCTGCAGATCGATCTCGGCGAGGCCCGGGCCGGTGATGAACATCCGCAGCGGTGCCCGCAGCTGCAGGACCCCGCCGGTTGCGGCCGGGATGATCTGCCCGCCGGGGGTGGACCGCTGTTCGCGGCGGCATCGATCGAGTTCACACCGCCAGCCGCTTCCGTACGGTTTGAGCAGGCAGCCGCAGCGGGCGCAGGTGGTGAACGTGCTGTCACCGGCTCTGAAGGCCGCGGGGGCGGGCTCATAGCAGCGCTTGACGGTCTCCATGACCAGCCCCAGCTCCGGCGTCTCGCCCAGCAGCATGGCCATCTGCACGCCGGTGAGCACCGGATGTTCGACCAGAAGCTGCCTGAACGCCGTGTAGGCGGCCGGGTTGCCAGCGGCCTCGCACTGGACGAACACATCCCGGATGACCTCGTTCTCGAACAACTCGGCCGCAGCGTCCTGCGCGGGGACGTGCCACTCGTAACACAGCTGGGTCGGGGTCCGGGTGCCGGCGTCGACAAGGTACTCCTCGACCGGTTCGACGTCGTCGGGAAGCTCCAGCGGCCACTGGCCCAGCGGCTTCGTGGCGGCCCACTCGGCCAGTTCGGTAACACTCGCCGGCGGCGGGGTGCCGCGCAGCAGGCTCTGCACCACGACGTGGTTGTAGGCCTTCTGCACGTTGTCCGAGTACACCGGCTCCGGGGTCCGCGCATGCCGGGAAAGGTCGATTACGGCGGTCGCAACCAGGCGCAACAGTTTCACGCCGGAGAACGCGGACAGGTCGGGCGGTGCGGTGGCGGTTGCGGGCACACGGGGCTCCAGGGCTACTCCGGGGCGAGGGCGGATTTACACCACCTACGTACCGGACAGGTACGACAGTTTTCGCCCGGCCGCGCCGGGAAGTCCGTGTCGTTGCGCCAAGGCTGGGCGAGTCTACGCAGCACGTCGTGCGCTTGTGCCAGATTCGCAGGCTCGTGCGGGTCGAACGGCACCAGATCGGATGACTCCGGCCGCAGCACCTCGAGTTCGACCCGCGCACGGCTGACGTCGCCGCCCAGCAGCCCGGCTGCCAAGACGGTGGTCGCCAGGGCGAGCTGCGGGTACAGCTCCAGGACCGGACGGGTGCTCGTTGGCCGCTGCGTGGTCTTGGTCTCGCGCCAGACCCAGGCGCCCCTGTCCTGATAGACCAGGTCAGGTGTGGCAATGATCATTGCCTGGGCCGAGGTGTCATGGAAGGTAAAGGTGGGTTCGACGAGTAGATCGGTACCGGTGTGCAGAGGGCAGACCAGCGCGTGGTTGGCCAGCATTTTCACGCCCGCCCGCACCTCGCGCTCGTCGAGGTCCCAGCCCTTCACCCACTCGTGGCCGTCGGGCAGGTCCGTCTCCGAGCACGGACGGGTGCTGGTTGAATGTCGTTGTTCCAGAACCTTGTGGACGGCCTTGCCCAGCCGCGCATACCGGTCGTACTCGTTGAGGCGGGGCAACGACATCGACTGCAGCCGGTACCGTGCCGGGCAGCGCTCGTAATAGCGCAGATCGCTGACCGAGACCTTCCGCAGCCGTGTTCGTGGCCGGGCCACAACGCCGAGCAGATTACCGGCGCGAGCAACAGCCGGGCAGGCGGCCTTGAGCCGGCACTTCGGGCAGTCGCCGCCCGGCCTAAGGCCTGAGCCGTTCAACAGGCTTGGGACTTCCTTACGGCCTTCGGCGTCGTACTTGTCGCGCGCCTGGGTCGCCGTGCCGTCGAACAGGATCTCCCGGGAGCCGTCGAAGAGCCCGATTTCCAGAACCGTCACCTGATCGGGCTTCGGTCCGTCATAGAGCTCGAACGGTTCGTTCCAGTACTCGCCCTGACGGGCGGTCGACCCGAAGGCGGTGATGTAGGCGACGGCCGCGACCTCTTCCCTAGTGCGTCGCGTCGGGTCGGCGTTCTTGAACCGCAGCAATCGCAGTTCCCGCCGCGAGCCGTCTGCGGACTGATACCGCCGTCCCCACGACCACATCTCCCGGACTACCTCGGATTTATGCTGGATGGCCCACATGAGCCGATGCAACGCCAGCGGTGGACGATCGGCGGTAGCCCTCAGGTAGGTATCGATAGCATGGGCGACGTAGCGGCGCGGGTCGGCGTCCACCGCCGACGGAAAAGTTGTGTCTAGCAGGCCGAGCGCCACGTCGAGCGGCTCGCCGGACTCAACGCGGTCGAGTACGTCCATGATCAGACCGAGCACCATCGGCGGCTCGTCCACATCGATGTAGTCCATGGCCCGCAGCCCCGGTCGGGACTTGACCGCGCGGCAAGTCGGGCAAGTGTTTTCTGAACCGCTCAGCTGCGAGGAGGTGACCCGCAGAAGATTCGGTGATCCGCGCAGCCCCGACGGCACCATCCATACGGGAGCCCGGTCGTCACCGGAACGCGGCCGAGGCACTAGGCCGGCCACCGCCTGGTCGGCACGGGCTGCGGGCGCCAGCGCTTCTTCACTCACCAGGCCGCCCTTTGACTCCTCCGCACTGGCCGGCATCGCGTTCGAACATATGATCGCATAGAGTAAGCATGCGGTCGCTGCATGCGGTCAAGCTAGCAACTCTAGTGCGTCAAAGTGAAGGCCAAGAGCACGGTTGCGCGGCAGCCGATTGGCTGATTCTGAGCATGCGGCACCCGCAATGCCGCTCACCCAGGACGCTCGCCTCGGGTTGCCATACGAGCCGCACATGGCAGTCCCCGTGCCGTCCGAGTAACGACAATCACCGATTCGTGGTCATGCAATCAGCGCCGAAGACTGACCAAGCAGAGTGTCACGCTCGCCGGTGGTCGCGGCCAACGCCGAGCCGTTCGGCTCGAATCCGATCAGCCCGCCTGCCACCATGCTTAACCGCGGCTCACATCTCGTACTGTCCTGCGAGCACACTGTCGGTGCGGCTGTCTCGAAACACCCGGGACCACGACGGCTGCCGCCCTCCGTGTGATTGATGGCGGTGTGGTGGGGGAGATGGCAGTCTGGCTCGCACCGTTGGTGATGGTGGATCGACTTCGGTCGCGTCCGCGCTGGTGGTGTAGGAGACGGCCATCGCGGAATCCGGTCTGATGTTATGCGGCGATTGGGGTGGGTTCGGGCTGGTCGGTGTCGTGTTGATCGGTGTTGACCCTTGATCATGCGGGCTTTGGCGAGTAGTTCCAGGCCCATGTAGCGGCGGCCTTCGGTCCATTCGTCGGTTTGCTCGGCCAGGACGGCACGGACGAGGCGGATGATCGCTGGGCGGTTGGGGAAGATTCCGGCGACGTCGGTGCGGCGGCGGATCTCCTTGTTCAGCCGTTTCTGGGGGTTGTTCGACCAGATCTGGTGCCAGATCTCACGGGGGAAGCCGGTGAAGGCCAGTAAATCGTCGCGGGCGGCATCGAGGTGCTCGGCCGCGGCCGGAAACTTGGCACCCCTCTTGTCAACCCGCCGGCAGCAGAGAGGTCTCCGTGTCTTTGATCATGATGCGGTACACGACGTCGGCCAGGCGCCGTTTCAGGCAGCGCATGGCTTCCTTGTGGCTCCCGCCGGCGGTTGCGGCCAGGGCGCAGGCCGTGGGGAGCCAACCCGAGGGCGGCAAGTGTTTCCCGAGCGACCCCGACCACAATCTCGAAGATCATGTCTGCACGAACGGCATCGTCTCGGTCTGCCGGAGTAGTTCCTTGGCATCCTGAGCGAACAATCTCGGGTCGACGCCAACCCGTGCCGCCGCTCTGGCGAGCACCTGAATGTTGTCGGTCCAGAAGAATCCTGCGGCCTGTGTCCGCCGATCTGCATCGGAGAGCCGCTGCCCGGCGAAGTAGTCAGTGATCTCCTGATTGCGCTGAACCCACCCGGGCACGTCGCCCTTCGCCTCAGGGGTGGGGTCGATCAGGCACGACAACGTGATAGAGGGTTCGGAGATGACGAGCTGGAACAGATCCCAGTCGTTGTCGATCTCGTACGCTCGCACGCCGTTGGCGAGGAAGGCCAGTGGCTCGGTGGTGACGACGGGCAACTCCGAGAACGCTGGCAACGGCACGTCTTTGTGCGTAGCCAGCATCACGGCCACCTCATTGTCCCAGACCTTCATCGGGGAACGAAGCTCCCAACCACCGGCCGTATGGGCCATCGCGAGGCCCAAGTTGTAGCGACGGTCGCCATAGAGTGGGTAGGTCTCGGTGAAGTGCGCTGACGAGAGCGGCAGGACGATGCCGGCGTCGGTGGCGAGTTCGATGATCCGCATTGCAGCGGCGAATTCATCCCTGCTCGCAATCTTGCTGGGATCGACCATCGCCCACGCGAGCTTGCTCCAGTGATTTTGGTCCAGGTAGACGGCCGGTCGCCCCTTGTCCGTGCTGACAGGGCTGTACGCCTCCGAGATAAGCGTGTCGCCCCGTCGCGTCGTGCTGATCACCCACCAACGCTCCCAGTCAAAGACCGACGTGCGACCAGGTCGCCGGGCCAGGCTGTAGTCGGTAGCGCTCCGGCATGGCGTTGTCCGTCTGTCGTGACCACTATGTACTCGTTACGTATGAAGTCGACCGCCCAGTACTGGAAGCGGTCGGCAGAAAGGACAGGTACCTCAGCCACGCGACCATGATGCCGTGCCGGTGTGTCACTGACCAGTGAAAATGCTCTGGCGCGATATCGACGATTGCAGGCGGTCGGTCAGTTGGCGAGGGGGCGAGCCTTGAGCGGAATCGGGTTTCGCCCGCTGCCGCGCAGATCCGCGACCTCGCCGCCCTGCGCTGGCTGCACAGCGGCGAGCCAGTCCTGCTACACGGACCCATCGGTGTCGGGAAACCCAACTCGCACAAGCCCTCGGACACCTCGCCATCCGCCAAGGCGCCGAGGTCCGCTTCAACAAGGCCCGCGGTGCCCAGCCCGGCCGGCATGGAGCGGGAGTACTGACCACCCAAGCGAGCGCCTGAGCTTTCTCAGCAACAGCTTGCACGTGCCGTCATCGGCGAGGCAAGGGGGTGGCCAGGAGCCGGCCCGACGCCTCTGCCGCCTTTGCCGCTAGCTCTCCCACAGCAGGGATCGTACGGGTACCACGGGCCCCTCGCTAGCGTCACCGTTGACCTTGGGTCACGGCGGCTGGCAGGAGTGACGGCTCAACCGCCAAATCGTTAAGTAGATGTCCGAGTTAAGCGATTCGGCGGGTCGCAAAATCTGCAGTAGCTGCCGGCCGAAGGGACCACCCTCAGGCGAGGCGCACAGCGCAGGTAGCGGCTTTGAACCTGTAGAAACGTTCTTCGCTGGCAGTCATTGCGATGAGATGCAACGGTGGATCAAAATCTCCCCACCGCTTCGCATTCTTAAGCGACATTACATCCTCTCGGCGGACGTAGATAACCAAGACGTCTAGGTCTGCAGGGCTTGAGGACCGGAGCGCCGAGCCGAACAGCCATACCTGGAGATCACCAGATTTCGAAGCGGCTTCGCAGAATTGGTCCAGGTGACCCCAACGGCCAATTAGGTCCATGTTCCCCCTAGGCTCTGGAGGAAGTACTTAAGGGGTAAGATTTTGGTACCCGTTTGAGCCCCCGCCTCTAGCACCTCAGGGGCAAATCCCTCGCAGTTTGGATTGGTGGATACTATCGCCTTCACTCCGAGGTCGTCGTTCCTCTCCAGCAAATCGTACACCGTATCCGAAGTGAGTTCGTAGTGGGAGATGGCGACAATGTTGAGGGACTCCAGCTCGTCCTGCCGTGAAATCTCATATGCCAATTCGCCGATCCGTCGCACGCTGCTCACGTGGCGGTTCCCGGTCAGGCGTCCTCGTAGATAAGTCTGCTCACGGCTCAAGTAATCTGAAATATCATCATTACTCGATAGCGCCGTTTGCAGATCGCTAAAGCCAGAAACGCAAAGCCCCAACTGCTCTGCCCGCTTGTATACCTCGTTCTCTGCCTCACGCCTGACAAGAACCACGAACTCAACGGTCGGCATCTCCTGGCGGGCCGCTTCGAAGTTGTCAATCCTAAACGGGTTGCTGCCGTTCTTTTCGACGCAGTAGACGAAGCCAGTCGGGCGCGCAGGCCGCTTGATGCGTAGTCCGTGGTCACCTTCAAGTTCAACGTCGTATTCATCGCTCAGCTTTCCGGCGATCCAGCTTCGGATGGTCATACGGCTTCCCCCTCGAAGATTTTTTCCATGCCGTCGGGAAATCTTGTGGAGCCAGCAGTCCAGTCATTGAGCAGGTGACGCGCGGAGAACTCGGCCGCGTGGATAGAGAAGAGGTCTGCGACGGTCCGCTCCTGCTGTCCCAGTAGAGAGCGGTTCAGCTTCAGGACCCTATCGATCACCGCGTTGTTGGGCACAATGGATCTCGCTACATGGCGGCGCCATTGACTCGCCCGTGACTCTGAGAAGTCTCCTGGTGTTGGTCCGTATTGAAGGAAAATCGAGCGGTTCTCGTCTAGAAGAGGATTGACAAATGCACGAGCCTCGTACCGGGTCGAGAAGGTAGGCGTCCCGAAGACGCGTCGAAGAGTGTCCTCGTGCCGAGCCTTCCAATGCTGCAGCAGCCGTATCGGATAGGTACCGGGTGCCTTGTCTACCTTCGTATGGCAGTTGGCGCACAGCACTACCACATTGCTGTGGTGGGCCCTCTGCTCCTTCGATAGTTGCGCAACGTCAACGTCCCGCGGCCCGCCGCTGGATGCAGCGACGATGTGAGCCATCTCGGCGAAGTCAATGTCCGCGTCATCATCGAAGAGTGCAGTCGCGCACTCGGGGTTGGCGCAGTAGCCGCCCGACTCGCTCCACAATCGGCGCTTTGTCGCATCGGTCAGCGAGAGCCGTTCACACGTCTTTCGCGGGGTGATGCTCTTCCTCGGTCGACTCGCCATGGTTCCCCCCGGTGGTTGTCCATCAACGTCATACATCAGTAGTCACAAGAAGCCCAACTGGAACCTGCTGACGAGGTTCCAGGCGAGGGGCCGTCGTGCCGCACGCTGGACACGCCATGGCTTGTTGTGAGAACTTTTGTACGAGATCAAGGCGGCCCGCTTCGCAGGCCGCTCGCGCCGCCGACCGGGGGCCGACCCAAACGGGTCGCCCATCGGGGACCCCGCGCCCCTTAGCGCAAGCGCACGGGGCGCACCCCGAACGGTTGCAGCCCCGCCGGCGGCCGACATACGAAGAGGCCCCGGGCCGTCAAGGGTGATGGCAGATCCGGGGCTTCGATGTTGAAGGCGACGGCCAGGGCGTGCCTCCGGCGGGGCGCTCAGGCGCTCTGGGATGGTGGCGCCACCCCGACAACCTCCGTCCGGGCGGAGCCGAGCAGGTTGGGCCTGCCCGGTCAAGGTCGTTCAGACGGTGGGGTGCTCCACCTTGACCGGGCAGGCCCCACCCACTCCACGGGTGTGCGGACGAAGGCCGACGGGATGGCTAGGGGGCGCAACGGCCGGTGGGTGGTTGTCATTCATGCACCGTCATTGGCGGGGTATTTCTAGCTTGTCCACTAGCCCGGTTAGATGACTAGCAACGTCTAGCAGGCCGACTCTCCGATGTTCCACCGGATCGTGCTGGTGCAAATACGCATTCAAGGCTAATGCTGAAAATGTTTGGAGCTGGGCGAGGAATGCAAGCGGGTGCCCCGTCTCTTTGTCGGCCGGGCGCTGCTTGGCCACGAGAGTTGTCAGCTCTGTGATCACGCGCATTCGCTCAAAGAATCCCGGGTGCGTCGGGGCGATGTCGTCGGCAATCCAGTCGTCTTTGACGTGGGCGGCCGCGACGAAGGACAGGACGGACCCTGCGAGTGCATGATAGATTTCAGGAAAAGTGGGTGTGCCGCGAAGTGCGTTAGCGCAAATTAAGAAGCCGAGCGCATCAGCTTCTATTTCTTGGCATTGGGAAGGGTTTAGGGGCAACAAGATCTGAGGTATCGATGTTGCATTCAAGGCTTCGTGGAGGGCGTGCTTTGCGGTTTGCTTGTCTCTTCTAGTGCTTGTATGTCCGAGGAGATGGTGGGCCAGCTCGTGTGCGATAATAAAAGCTTCTCCAGCGAGAACTGCTCTTTCTACGGTCGGCATTCGCTCAGGAGTGACCGAGCTGAAGATTGTTGCGCACCCACCGAGTACGACGGTCGGATCCTTCCACTGGCTCTGCTGAGCCCGGAGTTCGCTCCATGGCTGTTCTAGGCGTTCTGCCAGTCTGGCAACAAGCTCGTCTTCGTTGACTGCCGGATCGGTAATGGTTTTAAAAAGAGATCTGACTGACTGGAAATATTCGTCATAGGTTGCTGCGTACGCGCCCAGTACGTGCGTGTATTGAAGGCTGATTTCTACCAATCCCGCTTGTCTCTCTGACCATGCTCGGGCATTAATCTCGCCATCAAGAGTCCGGCCAACAAAGAGATTGCGTGCCAGCGCTTTGCAATCGTCGGGTAGTGAACGAGTCAAGTCTTCCATAACGATGGTCAGCTGTTCACAATTAGAGCGTTGCGGTCGAAATGTTGTGAACAATTCGACGTCTGCCTTCGAGTACCTGCTGAGCGTGGCTTCTGGCTGAGGTACGACCGTTTCAAGGAAATACCACCAAAAGCTACGATCGGGTGGCATTTTATGGATATGGAAAAATTTGCCACGCGAGTTTTTTAGCGTCGCCATCTGCCTATACCCTCTTCCTGTTGCTACTCGATAGGGCGTAGACATTATGCAAATAGCGGGCGGCAGAAGCTACAACTGTAAGGCGTGTCGTTGTATGTCGCCGCCGTCTTGGAGGGGACTCTCCTGTCGGGAGATGCACCTGCCTTGCATGCTGGAGAGGCATCTCGCTGCAAGACCAGGCGTCCTCCAAGCAGTGGAAGGAGGACGAGGGCCGCCGAGGGGCTAACGACAGATGCGGCAAGGCTGTCGTCGACGATCAACACACCGCCAGGATCGCCGAGGTGCTCGACCACGTAGTCCCGCACGTCGTCGCGGACCGCGTCGACGTTCCAGTCGGCCCACCGCAGCAACCGCTGCGTCCCGTCCGGCGACACGTCCCCGGCCTGCTCAGCCAGGGTCCAGCCGTTCTTACGGCCCAGACCCGACACCAGGCCGCACAGGTACTGCCGCGCCCGCCTCCGTGGTTCCGCCCGCCGAAACCGAGACCCGATCCGGGCATGCAACCGGTCCAACTCGCCATGCCACTGATCGACATCAACGTCCGTCACAGGCAGACCAACGAACGCGAGCCGAACTCGATTCGCCTCCTGCCGTTGCAGTATTAGAGCGCGTTTGGTTTGTAGGTCAGTCGGGGGTGCCGCACAGTGGCTCCGGTCGATGGACGTAGCTCGGTCCGGTAGACAGGCATGGATCGAGTGCGGCGTACCCCCTCTGACCTGACCGACGCCGCGTGGGAGATCATCGAGCCGATGCTGCCGTCTCCGCAGTGGATGGGCAGACCAGAAAGGCACGCGCGCCGGGCCGTCATCGACGCCATCTTGTACGTGGTGCGCACCGGTTGCGCGTGGCGGTACTTGCCGGTCGACTTCCGCTGTGGCAGACCGTGTACGCGCACTTCACACCGCTGAACAGGCAGGGCGTGACCGAGCGGATCCTGACCGAGCTACGTGAGCCGACACCCTCGGCCTGCTGGTCACCGTCTGGGTCCTGACCGCGTCCTGGCAAGACCGCGACGGCGCCAAAGGCGCACTACTCGCCACCGACGCGGCCAGCCCCATCCGGCACGTCTTCGCCGACTCCGGGTTCGCCGGGCCTCGTCGACTAGGCCCGCGACCTGCTGCGCACCACCGTCGAGATCGTTCGTAAACCCGTCGACCAGCGCGGCTTCGTCGTGCACCCCCGCCGCTGGATCGTGGAGCGGACCCTGGCCTGGCTCACCGCCCACCGCCGCTTGGCCCGCGACCACGAAACCCACCCCAGCACGTGAGAGGCCATGGTCCGACGGGCAGCCCGGTGACGGCGAGGTAGGCGTGGGCGCACAGAACTGGTCTTATCGGGGCATGCTGAACTCTATTTCACTTACATCTGTTTCACCTAGTAGCATTAACGGCATGACAAGGGACCATGCACGACGAGTCGGCAAGGCCGCAGCGGCACGAGCCGTGGCCGACGCCGTCCAACCTGTTGAAGGGATTACGCGCGTCACCCAGCCCACCCTGGACGTGTTGGCCGCTCTCATCAACGCTGACGGCTTCGAGTTGCACGGCTGGGCGATCATCAAGGAGGCCCAGCTGCGGGGGCCGACGGTGTATAAGGTTCTGGAGCGCCTGACCGCCGCGAAACTCGTCACTGCCCGGTGGGAACTGGAACACCCAGACGGCAATAAGCCGCGACGGCGCTTCTACCAGCTCACTGACGCTGGCGCAGCCCGGGCCAGGGCGTTACTCGCCGAGCGGCGCCCGGCGGCAAGCGATGCCTCTTGGCGTCCGGCGTTTGGGGCAGTCCACTGATGCCGCGCGACATCGCACTTTTCGTGCTCGGCGTGGTGCTGACCGCGGTGGTCACCGAGTTCACTGAGGTCTCGCCATGGCTGGCCAGCCGGATCGTGCTAAAGGCTGCCAAGGCTTGGACCAACGACCTAGAGCTGCAAGCGGTCTACGCCGAAGAGTGGCTGGCCATCATCGAGGAGCGCCCAGGCAAGCTGTTCAAACTGTTCACCGCGCTCAGCTTCTACGGCAGCGCCATAACGTCGCGGGCGGCGCGAGGAGTGGGTCGGTTCGTCGCAATGCGCGGTGTGCCGGCAGGTCGGTGGCTGTGGCGTTGGACGCTTGCGCTCTGGCCGCCGGTGGCGTGGGCAGTGGCATTTGTGCTGACCAGCTCCGTCGTCGCAGCGCTGTTCGAGGTGGACTTCGCGGCTGGCGTCGCCGTAACGTTCGGCCTCTTCGCGGTCGGCGGCCTCGTAATGATCGTGGCACGGCGCTGGTGGCGCTCCAGGCGCTCGCAGCATCGCCGCCAAGTGGATCGGTGAACGGAGATCGACGCGGTGACCGGCCTGTCCGGCGAGGTGCTGCCCGCCGTCCCAGCACTCACGGTGGGCCCCTCATCGTTAGGGGGTGTCCCTATGGGTTTCGTCAAGCGGGGACGGGTGCCTGATCTGTCGGCCGTGGTTGGTAGGGGATCTTGTCGCGGAGCATCGCGTAGAGGACGTCGCAACGACGAGGCTCGACATGAGGCTCTCCTGGGTTCAAGTCTCCTCGTTCCCACGAGGGCTGCCTCGGTGATGACTCCACAGTTGCGGTAGCCAGTACGCGCACCCGTTTGTGTCGGTGTGCCTGCATCCTGACGGCCTTGAGCTGGGCGGACGGTGGCCGGCCCGGTCGTCGGACGGGGTGGTCCACGCCAGCTACCCTTGCGCCTACGTTCATGGCATCCATCTGATTGTGGTGAAGTCGCGCCGCGAGGCGGCTTCCTTCGCGCTGTCGAACCGAGCCGCTCGCATCGGGGGCCGCGGGTCCGCGAGAACCTTGTCGAAGGCCTTGGTACGGGATTTCGTGTTCAATGGCCGGGGGTAGCGCCGACCGTCAACTGCGCAGGGTCACCGACCACGCCCGGATACCGTCGTACGAGAAACCAAGCACCGCGTTTACCCGCGCGTTCTCGTGCCGGCCCCGAAGCACCCCAGCCCGTGCGGGGACAAAGAAGGCCTCCAAGTCCGTGTTGTCGAGGCGCAGGCTGCCGGCCTGGGGCGATCTAATCGCCGACACCTTGGCCGGCATGACACGCAGGGTGGCGGGGATCTCGTCGCTGCGCTCCCGGTTCCAGCTCGGCGGCAACTCTGAGTAGTGGACCAACTGGCTGAGTCCGTCGCCCTTGCCCAGCCATTCGTATCTGAACTTGCGGTTGCCGAACGACAGGGACAAATCTCGGCATCGGTCGATCTTCCGCTGGGCCTCCCGCGACTGGCTCCTCCGCCCGTTGATCACCTGGAGGACCGCGATGATGTAGTCGTACAGATACGCCTCGCGGGAACCCCGCTGCACAGCCCAGTTCGACACCAGCTCGCTGGCCCGGTCCAGGGTGGCGGCACCGCTGCGGGCGGCCCGCAACCAGTCCCGCAGGCTCGTCTCGTCGGACGGATCGTCGCGGAGGTTTTCCTCGAGCAGGGCCAGCACACGTCGCCGGTCGTCGCGGTCCAGGTTCTTCCAGTCGCCGGCCCGGCGGACGTAGACGCGGGCCAGCCGGCGCCGAATTGGCGACTTGAGCACGTCCGGTCGATCGAGCAGGTTGCGCCATCCCTGGAGGAGGGCGGCGTAGTCGTCGTACAGTTGCTGGAGCTCGACGTAGACGGTCTGAGCCCGGGCGGACATGGGATCCGCGCCCCGGATCTCCTGTACGGAGTCCATCGCTCGTTCGGCCCGCTCCACCAGCCCGCGGTAGACCGACGAACCGGGCCGGGAGAGGAACTCGCTGAAGGAGGCTGTGCGGGCGCTATCGCGGGCTATATCGATCGCCGTGAGGGCCACGGAGACGGTCGCGACGTGTGGGTATTCGGACTTGTCGTCGAGTTTCGCGGCAGCGTCGAAATCGCTGAGCGCGAGCTCCGTCAGCCGGAGGAGCTCGGCCTCGTCCCTCTCCTTTGCCTGAGACAGGTCCCGCAGGCGCCGGGTATAGATCATTCCCCGAATGTGGAAGAGGATCGTGTCGGTGTCGTTGATGTCGAGCGCGCGTTTCGCCGCCTGCAGGGCCCCGTCGGAGTCGCCGGCATAGCTCAGCAGACGGCCGTAGTGCGCCCAGTAGTGGGCCTCGCCCGGGAAATGCTCGGCCAGTAGGCGCATCACTTCGAGGCGACCCTCTTGGGAGGGGATGCCCTCGAGGAACTCCGAGAACGAGCGCTGTCGCTCGCCACCGAGGAGTTCCCTGTTTTCGCGGTTGATGAACAGCCGGTCCAGAAGATCGCGGATGTCGTCGGGTGGCGCCTCCCCGAAGACGCTGCTCGCCTGTTCGATGACGTTCGACGCTGTCCTCGACAAAGACAGACGCCACGCCTCCGCCGCGGCTCCCGGGGGTGTGAGCAGCTGCCGGAGCGATTCCTCGGCGATCAACCAGTGAACGGTGCGCCAATATCCCGGCGCCTCCTCCGCGAGCAAGCTCTGCACCGGATCGCTGAGGTGCTGTTCCAGGATGACGGCCTGATCGTCGTCGGCCTGCAGGATGTCCGCGAACAGGTCCGACGCTACGCTGATGCCGGCATAGCGATGGGCTACGGCGATGAGGACGAACACCGCGCGCTCGGTAGCTGAAGCCCTGGCCAGTGAGCGCCGGACATGCTCGACGAGCCCGTGGAAATTCTTCTCGAAAGCCACCAGGCCCAGGTAGAAGGGAACTGCCGTCTTGAAGCCGGGCTGGATCGCCTGCAACTCATTGGCGCGCTGGGGTGCATATTCGACATACCGGTTCACCAGGCTCGCAAGCTCGGCAAGGGTGGCGGCTGGGCCCAGGTAGAAGCTTCTGGGTCCGGCCTCCCGCGGCTTCTCGAACCGCCGGCCAACCACGACGACGACCGCCGGGACCGAGTCTCCGCGCAGCCGGTTGTAGACGCCTTCCGTGACGGCATCGGTCGTGTTCTCGAGGACGACCAGCACGGGCAGTCCGCTCAGCTGACTGAGGCGGCTGACGCGTTCGGCCAGTCCGTAGTCCTCGTGGGTGCCGGCGCAATAAATGGTCGGGAAGTCGCTGTGCACGTCCCACGCGAGTCGACGGCCTAGGGTCGTTCCGCCGGCGCCGGGATAATGCATGAGCGCGATTCGGCGCGTGTCTCGGCCGGAGAGGTCAACGCGGACCGCCTGCTCGAGGTCGTCGGCGATTCCTGGCCGTACGTCCAGCCCCAGGCTGAGCTCGAACCAAGTCACCGTTCGGCCCTGCAGGAAGCCCCGGCCGGTGTTCTCGGTGTTGCCGGCCGTCGTGCCCGACGACGAGTCGAGCAGTTCGGCGAACTCACGGAACCACTGTGCATCCTCGGCGTCGAGAACTACCGGCCCGTCCAGGCCGGGAATCGTCGACGGGGCGACGTCGCGATCCTCAAGGACCGGAAGATTGTCGAGTAGTTTCCCTGGCTCGATCGCGATGTGCTCGTCGACGTAGTCGTCGATGTCGCTAGGTGTCGCGCTGACCAGCACCGTGGTCGATCGATCGCCGAACCGATCGTCGAAGGCCTGCAGGATGTCGCCCACGCGCTTGTCCGGGTCACCCAGAACCACCAGGGCGATCGGCCGGGAGCTGAACCGGGCGAGCCCGCTGACCGACTCGGCGATCAAGGGCCGGTTGTGCCGCCGCCAGAGACGATGGTTCGCATTCACCGCCTCGGCATCTTCGCCGAAGACGATCCACGTGGTCGATCCGTGCCGAAACTCGGGATTCTGTCCGCTGGTCACGAGGCGGTGCAGTCTGTTGCCTTGCTGCCGCGCCCACGCGAGCGGCCCGGTGGTGTCGATGTCCGGGTCGAAGGCCATGACGGCGGTCCAGGGCAGTTCCCCTATCCGCGGGCCGCTGACTCCGGGCGCGAGAAGAGCGACCACCGAACGCTTGTCGTTGAGGACGCCCGACGTCCCGATCAGCCGGTCGATCCCCTTGCGCACCTCCTCGTCGAGTTGAGGGCCGCACACGGGAACCGTTCCCGGATCTGGCGGGAACTCGACGGCTCCCTGTCGGCGGAGGTATTGACCGAGGGCTCGGCAGGCGAGCTCGAAGTACCAGAGACGTAGCGCCTCGGTCGCCTTGACCCGGCCGACACCCTGCAGAGCGGCGCTCACCAGAGCGAGCTGGAGCTGGTCGTCCCAGTCGTCGTCCATGCCGGGGGCGGCGCCGACCTGCCATTCCTTCGCCGCCTGGCGCATGCGACGCACAGCGTCTCGGGGCGACTGGAGGTCGGATGACACCCCGTCGGCGTCGCTTAGAAGGACGTCGAAGAGCGCTTCGCGCCGGGCCGGTGTGTCGTCGAGGTATTCGGCGACGATCGCCAGTGACAAATACAGGAGGTCCTTGGCCATCGAGGCCGAAGCCTCGTAGCTCGACAGGTCGATCAGGCGGAAACCCTCGGGCGACGGGCTTGGGCTCACGTGCAGCAGTACGTTGCCCGGGTGAAGGTCGCCGTGGGCTCGTCCGAAGAGCCCGAAGAAGGTGGCGTCACCCGGCCAGAGGGCTGGGTCTTCGATCCAGGACAGGGCGTTCGGCACCGTGGTTGCGAGGTTGGTGGGGAAGCGGATCCACGGCGCAGCCTCCAGCTTGCGGACCTGGTTGAATCGGGTCAGGGGACCCTTTTTGTCGGCCTTCGTCCCGAGGTCCGAGCGAAGAACCTCGTACGGCGTCGTCTTGCGGACCTCTGGCGCGGGATTCCACCCGGTGAGTAGCTGCGGGACGATATGCCCGGCCATGTCGGCCAGGCGGCTGTCGCGGATGATGCTTGACAGAGGCGCGACCCGGCGCAGCGAGTCGCCAGCGACAGCTTGGAACAGGACCCGCCACTTGGTGTTGCTCTCGACGGTCTCGAAGGGCTGTTGCACCAGGTGCCGCTCGGCGAATTCCGGCGGGGAGTCGGCGAGTGCTTGGGAGTGCAGCCGCGGCTCCCGTGACGTCGTTCGTTCCGGCGGGCACGCCTTGAGGATTACCTTGGCCGGTCCGCCGGGGCCGGTGACGACGACGACCGCCACGGGAGCGGCCGTGTTGCCTCCGGCTAGCCACCGCTCGTACTGGATGACGTTGCCGGTCTCTGCCTGCCACTGATCGAGGGCGTCCACAACGGACTTTTCGAGGCCGACTGCGAGGTTGGCGTCAAGGGTGGACCCGCTCATGCGACCACCCTAGTGTTTGCGGGGAGCAGCTGGGGCCTGCCGAAGCAGGAGAAGACATTTGAGCGAGAAGGTGCAGCCGGACGTCGTGTCGACTCAACTCGACCGAGCGATATGGATTCTGCTACCGGATGGCGCTCCTCGGCGCGGTTCCGGCAGCGGGCCTGGTCCCTGCTGACCGTGATAACCCACCTCGTGCTTGCAGGGCCACTACGGCTGAGTTGATGTTCGCCGAGGCTTCGTCCAACGTGGCCTTCTAGGTCACCCGCGACGCGGTTCCGGCCACGAGGCGCCAGACCGACGCGGCGGTCGTACGGCTGTCGGCCCCGCGACAGGATCGACGTCACTGTCCAACGAATGGCGCCCAGGTCAAACACGGAAATGTACGCAGTCCCTCGGCCATTCCTCCTCGAATCGAGAGTTGAGAACCCTCATCACTTTTCTGCGGGCCTGCGCTGTAAGTCGGAGCCCACAGTGCAGGTAGGCTCGCCAGCAACAGACCGTTGGAGATGCCTAGGCGTGAGCGATGCCTACCCAAACGGCGATCACAGACTCGGGATCGAGGCCTCTCCCAGCTTGTCCTAGACGCGCGCATAGGGGCGATGGAGGCTCAGGTTCCGGCTGCACACAGCCGCCCCCGGCCTGCCGTCGGCGTTCGTCCGGTGGGAGGGTGGCGGGACGCCGGGATTCGCCGACTGCCAGGATGCGGCGTTCGCCCAGAGGTGGCCGACGTCGAGGAACGGAGACCGCCGAGCGTTCTGTCGCTGCTCGCGCACCGGATCCGTGCGACCCCAGACCGCCGCTGTTCAGGTCAGCTGGCGGTCGATCTCGTGGTCGCGGCCGCTGCGCAGGGTGGCGGTGTACCGGTGGACCTCATTGATGACGAAGAACTCCCACTGGCGGCACTTCGGGCACAGTTCGGCGCTGGCGGTCGGCCACAGTTCGATCGTCGCTGCGTTGGAGGGGCCGTTGACGTAGACGCGGTGCGGGGTGACCGGGCCGGAGACCAGGCGTTCGAACGGCTCCCAGTCGGGGTGGCTGCCGCGCAGCCGCCGGCCGATCAGGCGAAAGTCGGTGCCGGTGTACTCGCAGCGGTCGACCAGGTCGTACTGAAGTTGGGCGAGCCAGTTGGCGGACTCGAGGGTGAGCTGGACGACCGGCTCGATCTGGGCGATCTCCTCCTCCAGCTCGTGCGCCGGCTGGACGCCGAAGGAATGCCCCGAGTCGTTGCGGAACTTGAGGGCCTGGGTGAGCAGGGTGTGGGTGCCGTTCTCGTCGAGGATGCTGTCGAGTTCGGGGAGCTCGGGCACCGAACCGGCCGTGCGCAGGTCCTTGATCATCCAGTTCCAGGTGCCCCAGGTGGCGCTGCGCTCAAATTTGCGGCGCAGCTCGGCCGACATCCGATTGTCGTTGCGGCCGACCAGCATGGCAAGAGCAAGATTCCCGATCGTGCGGGCGACCGACTCGCCCAGTTTGAGCAGGGCTTCCTTGCGCTGGGCGGGTGAGGCGGCGATCCGATAGTGGCGGGCCAGGGCGGCGATGGGGAACGGGTACGCGTACTCGGCGCGCCAGAATGGGTCCTCTAGCGGTTGTAGCAGTTCCGTGGTGAGGGCCGCCTCGGCGAGCGAGACGCTGACCGCGCGCCGGGTCTTAGCCAGGTCGCCGCGGGTGCCCTCAAACACGTTGGGCAGGATGCCGGCGGTGATCCGGGCGAGGTCAGCGCGGGACCGGCGGAGGTCCTCAAGGTGGTCGCTGAACGTCTCGTCGTTGAGGATCTCGGCTGGTACCGGCAGATCGGTGAGCGGGTGGAGGCGGTGGTCGTATCCGGCGTTATGCGGGGCGTTGAGGAACTCGCACAGCGCGCGGCCGGTGCGGCGAAGCGGCCGGAGTACGGACATACGGGTGAAGGCCTCGCCGAACCCGGGCGGCAACAGGTGCCAGTTGCCGGGGCCGCCGACGACGTCACCGGCGGCGCACGGGGTGAGCGGCGACCTGGTCACGAGGGTGTCGAGATCAGCGGCGGAGAGGTCGTGCCGGTCGAGATCCTTGGCGGTGAGTAGCGGCCCGTCGACGCTGGGCGGATGGATGAGCTGCATGACCTGGGCGACCGAGGAGAGCGGCGCGAAACCGTCGCCGAGCGCGATGGAGAAGAAGGCGAACGGGCGGATCTCATAGCCGACGCGGGTGACGTCACCGACGACCCGTTCGTAGCGGAAATCGGCGACCGGCACGACTTTGGCGACGTCGGGCGCGCTGGCGTCGGTCGCGGTGGCCGACCGCCGGATCGCGGTTATCTCGGAGATCTGCTCGGTCGTCAGATATCTGCTCTTGTCGGCGATCGAGCGGCGCATCGCCGCGAAGTGCCGGCGGCAGTCCATCAGGATGACGTTGCCGGCGCGGCTGGGCTCCTTGCGATTGGTCAAAACCCAGATGTAGGTCGGGATGCTTGTGTTGTAGAGGAGCCGCTCAGGCAGGGCAACCACAGTTTCGAGAAGGTCGTTCTCGAGGATCCAACGGCGGATCTCCGACTCGCCGCTGCCAGGCGCCCCCTCGAACAGGGGGCTGCTGTTGAAGTGGACGGCGAGGCGGCTGCCGCCGTCTTCCGGCGGGCGCATCTTGGCCAGCATGTGTTGGAGGAAGAGCAGCGAGGAGTCGTTGATGCGCGGCAGGCCGGCGCCGAAGCGACCGGCGTCGCCCAGCGCGGCCTCTTTCTTGACCTCCCCCTGGACTTTCTTCCACTCCATGCCAAAGGGCGGGGCGGCGACCATGTAGTCGAAGGTGGCGTGAGGGTGGGCATCGTTGCTGAGGGTGTCGCCCTGGGCGATGCCGCTGGGGTCGAGCCCGTGCATCAGGAGGGTGGCGGAGGTTAGCGCGGACGACGCGTGGTTGAGATCCTGGCCGAACAACTCCACCGGGCTCAGCTGACCGGCGGCGGCCCAGAGCGCCATGAGGGAGCCGCCGGCTCCGCAGACCGGGTCGTAGACGCGGATCGGGGCGGTGCGGCGAGCCAGTCGAGAGGCGTCGGGCGCGACGATCAGCATGGCGAGCAGGGCGGTTACATCCGGCGGGGTGAAGTGCTCTCCGGCGAAGCCTGCCGTGGTCTCGGCGGAACGGCGGACCAGCGCGTCGAAGACCGAGCCCATCTCGGCATCGGAAACGGCCTGCTCGCTGAGGTTGAGCGCGGCGAACCGAGCGATCACCAGGGTCAGGAGACCGGCCTCGGCGAGTTGCGAGGCGATGGCGTGTAGGTCGAGTTGGGCCAGCAGGTCGGCTAGCTCCGCCGGGGCGTGGTCGTGCATGGCGCGGAGGGCTTCAAGTGGGTCGGTGCCGGCGTGCGCCTGAAAGACGAGGCTCTGGCCGCCGAGCAGATTGCGGCACTCGAGGCGGCGGAGCACGGTGAGTGGGAGGAGAACCGAACCATACTCACTCGCGCGGAAGGGGCCCCGCAGAAGGTCGGCCGTGGACCAGATGAGGTTGGCCAGATCCTGCGAGCTGTCTCTCACTGCCGCACTCCATGGTGGCTGGTGTCAGCGTGGATCGCTGGACTTGTCCGCCATTCTTACCACCGGGATCTGATACTTCCGCTGGCGGATTCTCACGCAGACCTCCACCGAGGATCGTTGCCGGTGAGCCGAGCAGCTGCACTATCTATCGCCTCACCGCTGAAGTGGTGGCGAGGACGCCATGTCCGCTAAGACGGGTGAATTTGGCGAACGGCGAGTTCCTTCCGGGCCAGTTCCCGGGAACCGTGCCGGACAGCAGCTTGGCCTGGCCGCTGCCGGTGCGGTTGACCCGGAGCGGGGCGTTGCCGACCCTCCGTCAGCGGCCAGTCAATCAGTGCCTCGATGTCGGCCTCGGTGACGTCCTGGCTCGGCTTCTCGCCGAGGCAGGCCCGCACGGGTAGCTGTCGGCCGGGCTACGGTGCTGCTGGGGACCAAGCGGTCCTACGGGCGGTGAGGCCGACGGGTGACGCCGCAGCCCTGTTCGGCTACCGTCGGTCTGCTTGCCGGTTCGAGATGCGATCCGCTTGGACGACCCTCACTGAGGTGGCAGTGCTGCGGCTGGGCGTACCGCCGTGAAGTCGGAGTGTTCGTATCGGGTGGCGGACAGCAGCAGCAGCCACTCGTCACAGCCCTGCCACGGGCATAGGTCGGCGGCTCCGCCGCGTACGGTCCGGGGTCCGTCTCCCGTCCGTGGCCGCGCGTCTGACGGTGCGCCGTCGAACCCGGGGATCCACACGTCGGCGCAGAGCTCGTTCGCCGAGCCCATCGCCGAGAGCCCGAACGCGTTCTCGCTGGCGGCCGTCCGCGTCTCGTCGCCGAAGTCGTCGAGGAGTTGGTCCTCGTCGGGTTTTTCGTCACCGTGGAGGGTCAGCGTGGTGGTGCCGGCCCGGGCTGCGTATTCCCACTGGGCCTCGCTGGGCAGCTGGAACGGCAACAGCTTGAGCAGGTTCTCCAGGTCGCCTTCGAGTCGGGTCGTGCCGGTGTCCGCCCCGGCGTAGTCGTCTTCGTACTCGGGCAGCCAGTGCTGGACCTGTGCCACGGTCAGCGGGTGCCGGGCGAGCAGGAACGGCTCGATCCGCACGTCGCGTACCGGCTGTGCGTCTCCGGCACTCGCGAGGAACGGGTCGATGGTGTCCTCGACTCCGCCGCTGCGCTCGATGGCACGTACGGCGTCGAGCTCCGCCTCGGACAGCCCCATCCGGAACGTGCCGCCCGGAACCTTCCGGAACACGACTCCCGACGGGATGTGCCGCCATGTCGGGTGCCTGGCCACGATCTCCTCGGTCCACATGGCGGCGAACGCTAGCAGCCAAGCCGTCCGGTGGTCTCTCCTGATGCCCCGCAGCTTGCGCACAGATCAACGGCCTGTCGAAGCTTCAGGCCGAAAGCTGGCAGCTCCATTGAATTTGGCCTGGCAGCGTCGCCCGGCGACCAACTGGCTGGCGGACGCCACGTCGCACCAACAGCTCACCCCCCGTTTACCCCCCGAAAACCCCACCAAATCGTTGACGAAGGGTGACAAGGGGCGATGAACGCCTTGCTGTGCCTTCGCAGCCCAACGACCACATTCGGCAAGCAATGACAAGGTTGGTTCGGTTACTGTTGGTAACAAGGGGTTTTGACAAGCAATGACAAGTCCTGACGAGGCTCGACATGAGCTTCTCGTGGGTTCGAATCTCCTTGTTCCCCGCAGGTGCCTGGGTCTGAATCTGGGACGGCCTGGTTGCGCGGTTTGCTGGCGAGAAATCGTCGTGCCGACTCCACCGCGGCACGGCGGTGTGTTCACTTCGAACACCCCGACTCGGCGCGCCGAAGGTACGTCGGCAGGCCCACTGTGCTCCGGGCTGCCGGAACCGTGTAGGACTGGCGGCTGAGGCTCACCGATACACGCCTCCGGAACTCACCTGACGCCTTGATACCTCATCCCCAGTGCTCCTCCTGATACTTGATGAGGTCATCGCCGTGGAGTTGTTTGGTCGCGTTGCCGACACGTACCCAGAAGTCCGACGCGCCGGGGCCGCCCTTGGCGGGTTTGGCGAAGATGGGTCGGCCGGACGCTGCGACGCTGACCTGGCAGATGGTTTGTCCCGCTACCTGGGGGAAGCGGATGCGTACGGTCGGGGCGGTCGAGGCGGAGAGGCTGTCGTCGAGCAGTTGTCGGAGAAAGAGCTCGTAGCCATCGGTGTTTGGCTTCGTGCCGAGAGTGGTGAGGTCGCCCTTGATGCCGAGGACCTGGCCGTCGTCCTCGACGCCGATGAGTAGGACGCCGCCCTCGGCGTTGAGGAATCCGCACACCGTTTTGACGAGGATCTGCCCGAGCTTCGGGTCGTACTGGCCGGTGTGAGGGTTCCACCGGCCGCTGGACTTGAACTCCGTCGTCTGGGATTCGCCTGCGGCGATGAGATCCTCGGCGGTCGTCGCTACGTACCTCTTGCGCTCGCCGGCGAGCGTATTGAAGGCGTCCCGAACGACTCGGGCGATGAGCTGGCGGCGTCGCTCGAGGAAGGTCGGGTAGTCCAGTTGCTCCCAACCCACCGGCAGCGCGTGCCAGCGGGACTGCCGGGTCAGGGTCTCCGGATCAATTGCCTCCGCGATGCGGGGCAGGTAGTCACGCGGGGCGTCAGCGTTGTTCCGCGTAGCCGGCGGCCATTCGACGTACGCCATGTTCGCGATCGCGTTGATCTGCCGCGTCCCGGAGATGCCGAGTGACTCGAGGTGCTTGCGATGGAATAGGCGGTCACGTTCGATAGAACTCGGCGCTGCGCCGGAGGGATCGAGTAGATCTTTGACGCGCAGGTCACTGAAGAGTACTTCGGCGTCGAGGATGTTCAGCGCGGCGAGATAGGCAAAGAGCACCGGAGATCGCGACGACGAGGTGTCGAGCCGGTTCGGTAGTGAGATGTCCCAGTAGTCTCCGGTGAAGTTCGCGGCAACGATGCGGTCCAGTTCCGTGACGAAGGCGGTTCCGTCGCCGGTTGCGAGGCCGGCGATCCGCCCCAGGTCGGATTCGAGCTGTGACTCCGGTGAACTGGTGTAGCGGCCAGTGGTGTGCGCCATGAAGAACCACCGCGCGATCACGGGGCGCAGGGCTGACACGTCGAGGCCGAAGTCGTGTCGGCCGATCAGCCAGAGCGAGTAGCTGAACAGCAAAGCGTTGTCCGACGTGATCATCTTGCGGCTGCGAAAGCCAGCGGTGGCCACGCACTTGAGGAACTCGTGCCAGCTGGTCAGGTCGAGTGCTTTCTCCTGCGCCGCGGCGAGCCGCTCGAACTGCCGCTGGCGGCGCTCCGCGCTGACCCGTCCAGTCTCAAGGTCCTTGCCGCGCAGGATGTTGTAGACGTGCTGCAGGCGGGCGCGGCGGAAGGCAACCGCGACAGCTACCCGCAACAGTTGGTCAGGGCTGGGATCGAGGAACGGATTTCGCGGACTGGGCCCGGTGACCGCCGGATCGACGGCGGCCCGACTGAAGTCTTCGAGCTGTCGGCGCCCCTTCTCCCAGTGCACAGACATGAGGGTGAGGATGAAGTCCGACTGGTTGAGCTGGACGCCCTCGGAGTTGATCCTCACAAAGATCTCGGCGACCTGCTCCTCGTCCGCCGAAGCGCCCAGCTCGACGACCTGGAACCGGAACTCGCGCAGGTCACGCACACGATCGATGCGTTCCTCAAGGTCATCCTTGTAGGCGTCCGACAGACTTTCGTCGACCGCCTGGTCCAGCCGGTCGAAGAACTGGCGCACGGTGGTCTTATAGCCGCTCGACCAGAGCGTGGTGATGTCGGGGATGAAGTGCGCGTCGCGCTCGATGGCGGCGTCTGTCACCTCGAAAGTCTGATCCTCCGGCCGGAAGGCGATGCGGATGCGACGCTGCTCGAACGACTTGGTCAGCACCGGCCGGCCGGTGAGTACGGCAAACAGCGAGGTCAGTCGCTGCTGCCCGTCAACGATGAGCAGTTGCGGCGCCCGACCGCTCGACTCCATGCCGATCTGGCGGGTGCCAACCTCCGCGCCGGTTTCCCAGAACATCAGCGTGCCGATGGGGTAGCCGCGGTACATCGAGTCGAACAGGTCTCGGGTCTTGGCGGCCGACCAGACGAAGGGACGCTGAATGTCGGGCAGGCCAATGCGTCCGACCTTGATGTCCTCGATCAGGTGATTGAGCGAGTACCCGGTGTCGCGGTAGAGAGTGGGCGGCACGGCCGGTGCTCCTCGGGCAGACGGGCGATGTGGACGTACGGCGCTTGGCTCGTCACTACTTCTACCATGTGCAATCGAGCTCCGGGGGAGGGCGTCGGGTAGCGATTCGCCGATCAGCCGGGTGCCGTTCAGTCCGGCCAGTTCACGCAGCGCCGGCCCGTCGTGCCCAGCGGCGAGCCACTCCGCCCCGTACCAGGGCACCCGCTCGACATCGACGCTGCACCGCGCCTACTCAGCGGCGTTGAGTTCCGAGGGGTTTACCCATCGGTTGGTTCCGCTCGCGTAGGAGCGCGCGGGTTTGCATGAGTGCGAAGCCGAGGAGGTTCAGCCCTCGCCATCGTGTGGGGTCGGTGGCGTGCGGGTGGTCGGCGGCCAGGCCGATGCCCCAGACCCGGTCCAGTGGACTGGCCTCCACGAGCACGCGCTCACCGGTGCCGAGCAGGTAGGCGCGCAGCGCGGGTTGCTGGCCGAACTTCTCCGCGTTGCCGGCCACCACGATGTCGTAGCGGTGCTGCTCCCATGTCTGCTGATCGAAGTTGGCGACCTGCCGGCCGAGGGTTTTTGCCGCGTGCGGGTGCGCCACCGCCAGAATCTGGGCGGCGGTCGCCTGGTCGCCGAACAGGGTGGCCTTGCGCCACATCATGTAGTGCTCGGCCGTGGCGAAGCGCAGCCCGTCGACAATGAACGGCGCCGGCCACCACTGACTCAAGCAACCGGCGCCGATGCCGCCGTCGCGCTGCGGCTGGTGGCCCCAGAAGAACAGGAACTTCACCCGGGCGACGGTACGCATCTCGCCGATCAGCTCGGCGACGCTGCTCGCTGACGTGACCATGCGGGCGAGTGTGCGGCACCGGCAGGCTCCACCGCATCGCCATTACCGCGACGATCCCGTCACGTCGCCGCCGGTATCACCCCCGTCGTAGGGGTGCTACAGGCTGATCGGCCTGCAGGACCAGGCATGATCGATGATTCGCTCTGCGGTCCCGGAGCGGCCGCCGACAGAACAGAAGATCATGTCACTGATGTGCAGACATCCCGTCCGGTGCCTGAGGCCGTCCAGCCTCCAGCCGACGGTTCGTTCATCGCCGCCACCGGAGCATCGCGCGGTGCGGGTCGTCGCGGATCAGTGCCTCGTGGTAGACCACGGCGACGTTGGTTCCGGCGGCGCGGGCGGCGTCGGCTTCGGGCGCGAAGTGGTCGTCGGGCCGGCGTGGCCGTAGGGGGTCCGCGGGGACCAGCAGCATCACCCGGGCATCGTGCCGGAGGGGACGACCTCGGGCTCTACCTGATATTCCGATCGGGCAGTTCATCCTGATGCTGCCCCCGGGTGTCTGCCGATTATTCGAAGGGGAGTGGCGTGTTGCTTTCATGAGGCCCAGTCGGGTCGCGGGGAGCATGGCCTTGCGCAGCTACCCGGTTGGTGAGGCATCGCCGTCGGATCGCCAGTCGGTGAACAGTTCGGCGAGTCTGGTCTTGGTCTGGTCGGTGAGGATCTTGGTGGCGTCTTCTCCGAGTGGTTTCAGGGCGTGTTGCCGTACTGCGGGGTGTTGGGCTGGTGCGGGGCAGATGAACACGGCGAGGATCCGTAGTGCGCGCAAGGCTTCGTCATGTGAGATGAGATCGAGCAGCGGTGCGCCCGCAAACGCTGCGGCCTGGAATCCGTGCCATGCTTTGTCAACGATCAGACTGACAATGGCTTCGGTGACGTGCGGTCGGTCGCCTTGTAGTGCTGAGCCCAGGATCAGGGCTTTGACCTTGTTGGGAATGCTGTCGAAACCTCGTCGAGTCATCTCGATCGCTTGGACCAGCCCGATAAAGAGATCGCACCATCCGTGGTGAGTGAGGTCGCGCTTCACGCTGGTGGCGTCCGGGGTGGCGCGGTCGAGTTCAGTAGTGATCTCCCGCCAGGCTCCGCGCGTCATCTCTTCGGCAAGCACTGTCACCTGCTCGGCGGGCGACGGGTAGGGCTCACCGTCTCCGGTCCTATCACGCAGTGGCGGCTCGGCAAGCCAATCCGCGATGTCCAGGCGAGCAAGATCGGCGGTGATCTCCTGATTGCGGCGGCTCTGCTCAAGGCGCCGCGGACGGTGCCCCGCCCAGACCAAGTTGCCCTCGAAGCGCCCGCGTCTTCCGTGACGGATCAGGCGGTCATGGCCGGCTTGGTCGAGCCAGCCCTGCACGCCATGCTGGGAGCCGCCGCATTGTGTGCAGAGGCAACGATGTCCCCGGGCTGTCTCGCAACCAGGATTGTGCTTGCCGGTGTCCATGTTGCGGCCGCCTCGCTCATCCGATCGACCCGGTTGCGGTGTCGACACCAGCGATTAGCTAACACAACGAAACCTTCGCAACACTCTACGTCACCGACTGATCTATGCCAACGTCGATCGGGGCTGTCGAGCGGACAGAACATCACCCTCCCCATCGGACCATCCTGGGCAGGTGGCTTGTCCATCGCCGCAGCGGCGCATACGGTCAATCGTGCGACTGGCCTCGTCCGGCCGGTGAACCTGCTGCTGTGCCGCCACATGACGCGGAGCCCGAGGAGTCGGCCACTGATGCCGACGGGCTGAGATCCCGCCCGCGGCCCGCCTTCTGAGTCCCTTCGTCGCCGCCATCGGCAGGCTGCTGTCCCGCCATCCCTTCACGTTCGGCGTTGCCCGCTCGTCCACACCATCTCGCCCTCGCGGGCGTGCGGTAACGGGTCGGCATGCCTCCACTTGTAAAGGACCGGCTCCTAATGACCTCGCACGCAATCCGTGCCGTCACCGAACCGGCGTCGAAGCGATGGCTCGCCCAGCAGTTCCCACACCGGGCCTGGCTCATCGCCGACCTGCAACGACGCATCAACCGTGCCCCAGACCCCATTCGCGCCTACGCTCCCAGCCCCGACCGATTCGGTCAGGCGATGGAACGAACCTTGGCCCTCGACCTGTGCGACGACCCGCCGTACCGGGACCTGATCGCCAGCCTCCCTGAGTCTGCAAAGCGTCGCCTGCTCACCACCGCCGGATACGCGCCCACCACCGACGCCCCCGACGGCACCTGGCGCAAAAGCGCCGACCACATCCCTGGCGCTCGGCTGTTCACGGTGGGCAGCCTGCTGCCCGACCTCGACCGGGCAGTACACGCGCTCCGTTCGGCGACACCCGAGCTGGCCCGGCAGGCGATCCAGGCCGCGTTACGTGATCGACGCGCTGTCACCGCGTACGCCACCGCAACGCGCGCCACGCGCCCGGTCTTCGCCGCCTTTTGGACCAGCTACACCAGCGGCTTCCGCAAAGCGCTGCGCGGCTACGGACCCGTCACCGCCTCTCTCAACCTGTTGGATGGCCTTCGGATCGCCGATTTCCTCGCTGGCACCACCATCGTCGAACTCAAGACGGGTCACCTTGACGAACCCCACCACCTCGACGACCTGGTCGACCAAGTCCTGACCTACGCGCTGCTCGCACCCCTTGGCGGCTACCCGACCACCGCAGTGGCCATGTACCTGGCCCGCTACCACGTGTTGGCCCACTACCCGCTCGACACCCTGCTCAGCCGCCTCGCCGGAGAACCCACGAATACCATCGAAGCAAGCCTCCACCTCAGCGCTCTTATCCGAGCCGAAGGCCCACGACGGCCGCCAGCCGTCCCTCGATTCGAGGGCTGAAGACCGTCACCACTGTGCTGCGGGCCCAAGCTGAAGGTCGGGGACCACGGCGCAGAAGGCGGGCCAGCAACAACTGTTGGAGATGCGTCAGCCTGGATTCGGGTTCGAGACTCCCCGAGTTGCACCGGAGTCACGTCATCGCGGGCCGGGTCGGCATCTTAACGATCGCTCGCTACTGGTACCCATATCGGGGGATGGTCGCGTCGATGTCATGCGTCCCTTGAAACGCTGTGCGCTGCTGGGTCGACGGCGCCCGTGATTGCGTCGATCTCTGCGGTGGATGTCGCCAGACGGCGGAGGAGGGTTAGCCATGCGCATCTGCGTCACTTGCCGAGTGGACCAGCGCACCGTTGTTCGTATCGGCAGTTGGGGCGTGCCGCACGGTACTCCCGGACACCAGGTCAACTACCGCTGGACCAGCCTGTCCGCCTGTCCACTGTGCGAGGCCGGCCTTCTCATGTACTTCGATCATGACTGTTTCCACCAGCCCTGGGAGGAGCCGTGGGACATGGACTGGTCGTGGCCGGTCGCCGTTGACGGAGTTCAGCAGCTGAACGCTGCTCTTGTCCGGTGTCCCGACTCGCTGGATCCGTCGTGCGAGTGCCCTGTGCACCGGTCGTTGCGGGACAGCATCGAGATCGCACCGTCGCGTGAGGTCCCGCTGACGGTTGCGCTGACCGAGGAAAGGCTGCCACAGATTCGCTCAGCACCCATGCCGTGAGGCGCGCGCGACCCGGTGGTAAGGCTAGCGGAGGCGATCAGACCTGGCGGCGTTCGGTGTGGGACCCCATTTACCCCCCGAAAACCCCGCCGGATCGTTGACGAAAGGTGATAAGGGGTGATCAGCGCCTGAGGGCGTCTCCGCAGCTCAGCGACCATTTTCGGCAAGCAATGACAAGCTCGATTCGGTTACTGTCGGTAACAAGGGGTCGTCGGTTCGAATCCGGCCGTCCCGACAGAGGTAGAGGGGCATTTCGCGCGATCATGCGATGCCCCGCTGGGGACCACTTGGGGACCTCAGGCCGGTGAGATGCGAAGACAGCGCCTCACCGGCGGCCCGGATCGACTGACGATCCGGATGCAAATATCGCTGAGTCGTCATCAGCGAGCCGTGACCGGCGATCTTTCGTAGGACGTGCACCGGCACGCCGGCATCCGCCATCCAGGTCAGGCCGGTGTGCCGCAGGTCGTGCCGCCTCAGGTACTCGAAGCCCAGCGAGCCGACCACCTCATCCCAGTGCGTGGCGTCGCGCAGCACCGCCGTGCTGATCCGACCGCCGCGCGGGCCGACGAAGAGCCGGCCGTCATCCTCGACGATCCGATCGAGCTTCGTCGCCACCATCGGCCGCAGCTCCTCGATGATGGGCACCTGCCGCGCCCGCTTGCCCTTGGTGCCCTTGTCGACCAGGCCGCCCGGACCGGTGGTGGTCTGCCGGCGCACCGTCCACAGCCACGTGTCCCGGTCGATGTCGCCCTTACGCACGCCGGACACCTCGCCGATTCGGGCCGCCGTGCCGGCCGCGAACATCACCACCTCACCCCAACCCGGGTAGCGACCGTGCGAGCGCTCGACCAACGCCGCCGCCAGGGTGGCCAGCGCGGTCCAGTCCGGCAGCGCCAGGGAACGGGGGTCGTCCAACTCGTCCTCGGCCCGCTGGTACTCCCGCTGCCACCCGGTCAGCCGCGCCGGATTGCGGTCGATCAGACCGTCCCGCACCGCCTGCTCCATCACCCGCACCAGGACGGCGAGGCTGTTCTTCACCGTCGACCGGCCGCAGCCCTCGGAGATCCAGCCGTGCGCGGCCCGGTCCACCGCACCGTTGGTGATGAGCCGAACGGGCAGGTGGCCGAGTGTCGGCACGACCCGCCTACGCCACCCCGCCAAGTACGGGTCGAGCGTCTTGCCCTCCAGGCCGCGCAGCGCCAGGCGCATCACGCTCTCGCCGTACTGCGCCAGCCGCATCGACGCCGCGTCGGGGTCGACGCCGCCCCTGGCCGCGCGTTGCATGGTGCCGAGCCAGGCGTGCGCCTGCTCGACGTCCGCGAACGCCTGCGACTTGGAGCGGCGTCGGCCCGACGCCGGATCGACCCACCGGACCCGGGCACGGTACGGGTTCGGCCGGCCGGGTCGGTGCTCGACGTCGGTGGAGACGGCGACGCCGATCGGGAGCAGGGGAGTGGTCACCGAGCCGGTTCCTCGGGATCGGTGCGGTGCCGCCCCAGCCAGGCCCGGACGTCCTCCGGGTCGTACTTGACGACCCGGGCGGACAGCCGGATGAACGCTGGCCCCTGGACGGGGTTGGCGGTGCGCCACCGCCGCACGGTGGACGGGTCGACCTTCACGAGCCGGGCAAGCTCCTCTGTGGTCAGCAGCGCGCCCGACGCTGCCGGTACATCAATGCTCATCGGATCCCCATGGTTGTCGGTTTCACTGTCAAGGCGGGCTTGACGCTGGATCGCGCGTCAGGCGACGAGGGTCTGTAGGTAGTCGCGCGCGGCGTCCTGGTGCTCTCGGGCCATTGCGGCGGATGCGTTGGCGAGCATTGCGTCGGCGGTGGTGTGCCAGCCGGCGCCCACGAATTGCAGGAAGTTGACCACCAGCGTGGTCGGCTCGGTGCCGGCCGCGGCTTCCTGCGGGCCGCTGCTCTGGGCGCGGCGGAACACGATGCGTTGGTTGCGCAGTAGGGCGAAGGTGATCGAGTAGCGGCGCGACTTGGTGAGGAAGTGGCCGCCGAAGCCGAGCATGTGCGCCCAGCGGCGCAGCCGCCGCCAGTCCCGGGGCGTGCCGAGCGTCCAGCACGCGTCAACCAGGCGTTCGGTGTGGGTGCCGGTTGGGTCGGCGTAGATGTCGATGGTGTCGCCGGTCAGGCGGTTGGAGGCGTGTCCAGTGACCTCGGTCGACTTGGTGGCGTACTTGGCCAGGTAAGCGGCGACCTGGGCGTCGGTCACCTCACCCCGCCCGGCCACTGTGATCACTTTGGTGAGTACCTGAGTGCCCCAGGTGATCGGCCAGCCGCCGGGGTGGGCGGGGTGGTCGGGGGTGGTGAAGCCGACGGTGGCGGCGGCGTGGTCGACGGCGGCCACCAGGTCGGCGGCGTCGAGCTGCGGCGGGGCCGGCACGATGGCGTCCGGGTCGTCCGGGTCGCGGCCGTCGAGGCGGATGATGGCGTGGAAGTGCACGACGCCGCGCCGCTGCATCTCGGCGGCCTTGCCGAACGACAGCCGCACCGGGGACACCCACCGGGTCTTGCCGGTACGTGGCGAGGTCACGGGGATGTTGGGGATGCCGCGTGCGGTGGCCAGCCGGTGCATGTAGCGGTTGATCGCGATGGTGGTGCGCCGCCATAGCTCCCCGGCGGAGAGGTTCCAGACCGCTTGGGCGTCGTGGTCGTAGCAGTCCAGGCACAGCGGGGTGCCCAACCGGGCGTCGGTGTCCTCGTGGCGGGCGAAGCAGACCAGCCGCACACCGTGCGGACACAGGGTCGACTCCCGGCGGGGGTGGCAGGGCTCGGGCCGGCAGTCGCACGAGGTGCGCCGGGTGCAGGTGTGCCGCTTGACGTAGCGGGTGTGCACCTCGCCGAAGGACGGCGCGGTGAAGGTGGGAAAGACCGCCGGGTGGTGAGCGACCTGCTCCGGTACGCCTTTGCCGCCGACGAGGCCGGCGCGCACGACCTGGTAGGCGTCGCGTTGGTAGAGCTTGGAGCAGGTCGGGCAGACGGCGGCGCGGCGGTTGCCGCACGGCTTGTAGATGACGCCGTCGGGCATGTCGGCCGTCGACCGCTCGGACAGGAGGCGGCCGGTGGCGGCCTCGACGGTGGCCATGGTGCCGACCAGGCGGATCGGGCGGGTGCAGCCGGCGGCCGGGCGGACGTGGCGCAGCCATTCGGCGAGGTCGGGTTGCGTCAGCCGGGCAGCGGCTTGCAGCCGGATATCGGCGGACGTGGCGTACCAGGGTGGAGCGGTCGGCTCGGCGCACGGGGCCGTACCCGAAGCAGGTGCTTCGGGTACGACGGTCAGCGTCGAGACGGTCAACGGGTCGCCTTCACGGGGCGTCCGTTGGCGGGCTGGACGGGGCGGTTGTTGGTGTTGGGGTCGAGGTCCAGGACCGCGAGGGCTTGCGTGGCCTCATCGGAGGTCACCTTGAGGCGGACGGCCAGTTGGCCCGGGGTGATCGGCGTGCCGTGCTCGGTGCGGTACTGCTTCGCGACGCGGGTCGCTCGGGCGAGCAGGTCCGGGGCCACGATCGGCAGCGGAAGTTGGGCAGCGTCAGACGCGGTGACAGGAGTGTCAGTGGTGGACGGTGCCAACGTCCGTGCCGAGGTGTACTCGGGCTTGCTCGGTCGGGGACGGGCGGGGCGGGCAGCTACAGCGGGCGCGGTCGTCGACGGCTCCGGGGCGGAGGCCGGTCGCGGTGCGGTGATCCGGGTGGCTAGCTGGGCCGGGGTCGGGACCTCGGGCCGGGCCGGCGTCGGTGCCGGCTCAGCGGGGTCGATGGCGGGAACGATGGGCAGCTCGGGCCGGACCGGCGTCGGTGCCGGGACGGCGGGAACGGTGACGGTTGGGGTTGGCGTCTCGGCGGGTGCCGGGACGGTGCCGGTGGCGGTGGCCGGGGTTCGGCCGCTTTCCCGGCGAAGCAAGGCGCGCATGTGCACGGCGAGGCCGGCGACGGCCGGGGGCAGTGCCCCGACGATCGCGGCCAGGACCACGCGCCAGGGTTCGACGTTGGTGGACATGGTGTCTAGCAGGTGATAGGCCGACTGGGCGGCGATGCCGATGCCGGCGGCACCGTAGGTGTTCTTCCTGGCAAACGCGGCGACCCGTGCGGGCACGGGAGCCATCCACAGCACCAGGGCGACGACCACGTAGCCGTCGACCGCGATGGGCATCAGCCAGGCCAAGGCGAGGCTGACCGAGGTGCCGGGGATCGTGATGCGGTCGGTGAAGCCGGCGAGTTCGGCCAGCGCGATCCAGGTGGAGGCGGACAGGCCGAACGACGCGGCCAGCACCGCCCACGAGGCGATCGACGCCAACCGAGGCTCACCCGCCGCCGGCCGGAGGTTGGTCGGGTTGGTGGTCATGCCGTGGCCCTCCCGTCAGCGAGGCCGAACAGGGTCGGTTCCTCACCGGAGGACAGCGGCGTGGGTTGGGCCGCCCTGCGGGTTGCCGTCCGGTTGGACCGGGCGGCCTTGAGGTTGTGCAGGTCGGCGAACTGGTCAGGCGTCAGGATGTTGAGCGCCTGCTTGTCCTCGCCGCGTCGCCGGTAGAGCAGAGGGCGGACGGTGGCGTTGGTCGGGCAGTCCGTCACCCCGTCGGGGTAGCGGAAGCCGCAGCCCGGACACAGCGACCGTGCCGGGCTACCGGGGTGGTGATCGGCGAACACCTGTGCGAGGGTCGCCACCGTGACGCCGAGGCCGGCGCGGATGAGCCGCTCGTCCAGGGCGATCCGGTCGGCGCGGTCGCCGTAGCGCATCTGCACCGCCTGCCGGGACACGCCCAGCCGGTCGGCGATCTCCGCCCAGGAGTACCGGTACGGAGGCTGACGCAGGCCGGTGACAGCGAGCCGGGTCATGGCGTCCACGTCGGTGGACAGCGCCGCGAGTGACCGCAGCGCCTCGATGTCGCCGGCAGCGACCCGACGGGCGTACGCCCGCAGGATGCGCCGCACGAACGCGTCGAACTCGGTGGTTTCCACCGACCGCTTGGCGCGCTTGGTGTGGGTGCGCGTCAAGCCGGGCTTGACGGTGTTCTTGTTCATGCCGCACCACCGTTGGTGCGGTCCCACGCGTCGGCCGCCGCGTTGAGAACGGCGATGACAGCGTCGGCGGTCTGGCCCTTGGCGTCGTTGAAGTCATAGGCGTTGTCGAGCCCGTCGTAGTACTGGCCGTTGGAGAACCGGCAGGCCAAGTACCAGTCCAGGTAGGTCAACGCTGCCTCGAAGTCGGCGAACTCCGGGGCGTCGAACATCTGGGCCGGGGCGTCGACAGGTCCGCCGTAGCAGACCATGCCGACCGCGCCGACCAGACAGGCCGGGGGCGTGAACGACCCCGACGTGGCGTCGTAGTAGGCGCCCTGCGTCCAGCCGTGGCGGGACAGGTACAGGGCGGCGTCCCGCAGCGTGCGGGCCGGGGTGGTCACCTGCTCGGCGACCGTGTTTTGGGTAGCGTGCATGACGGCAGCTCCTCTCTGGGCTGTTGATGGGGCGGGTCGGCTGTCTCCGGGGTGCTTTCTCAGGGCTGATCCCGGTGCTGCCGGCCCGTTTCTATGGGGTTCGGCGCTGTGGGCGGACCATCCGCCGCAGGGCCGCGTCGAACTCGGTGACGATCCGCATCAGGTGCGCCCGGGCGTTGGTGTCGCCGGGCGCGAGGTTGATGCGGGTGCGGATCTCGGCGTGCTGGCTACCGTCGGCGGCCAACACCCGGGTCAGGACCACCACACCGCGACCAGGAACCCGCAGGGTCACCGGCTGTGCCCGGTGCTCGCCCAGGCCGCAGGCGTGCCCTCGGGCGCACCAGTCCGGGTGAAGGTGGTCATCGTTGGTCGGCCAGGTTGGCGACGTGGCCGGTCGGGGTCGGATACGGATACTCATGCGGCACGCTCCCGACGAAGGCCGGCCCGCATGCGGGCGGCGTGGGTCGCGATCCGGGCGCAGGCCGCGTCATCGAGGTACGCGGCTTTGATCAGTTGCGGGGTGCCGCCCTCGGCGATGAGCAGGCCAACGCCGGGGTTGGTCGGGCTGATCGTGTTCGACGACCAGCCACGGTCCGCCCATCCGTGCCCCAGGACGATGTCGGAGGACACGTTGGTGGTGCACCGGAAGGCGCACCGCCAGGCGAACAGGTCCCGCAGGCTCGTCGGGATGATGTCCGACGAAGGGCGTTGCGTCGCCGCGACGACGATGATGCCGACCGCCCGGCCCCGGGCCACCAGGTCCCGCAGCAGACCCGCGAAGTCCTCCCGGGTCTTCTTGTCCCCGACGGTGGCCGAGAAGTAGGCGATCTCATCGATGGCGACCAGGATCGGGCTGAACACGTCATCGCGTTGGGTCTTCCGGCGGCCAGCGACTTCGAGGTAGGCGTACCGGTTGTCCATCACGATCTGCATCCGCCGCAGCGTGGCCAGGGCATGCGTGATGTCCGGGCCGACGAACACGTCGGCGCAGCTCTTCCACTGGCCCAACTCGACCTGCTTGCCATCGAGCAGGCACAGCCGGCAGTCCAGGGACAGGGCGGCGTGAGCCACGATCAGGTTCAGCAGGGTCGACTTGCCGCCGCCCGGTTCCCCACCGATCAACAAGTTGCGGTAGATCAGCGGGACCCGCACCGGGTGGCCGAACTCGTCCACCCCGACATGCACCGGGTCGAAGATCGACACGGACGGGTCAGCGGGCATGCCACCCGGTGCGGCCGGAACGGTCAGCGTCGACATCGCCGATCCTCCGCTCAGGCCGCCGGCGCGGCGGTCGACCACGGGTCATCCGCCGGCGTCTCCGGAGTGAACCCGTCCCCGTTGCGGGTGCGGGCCATCTTCTTCACCGTCGCCGTGGCAAACCGCAGCGACGGGCCGACCTCATCGACGTCCAGGCCGTACGCGGAGCGCTTCTCGCCCTCCTCGTTCTCCCACCGCGACAGCCGCAGCCGCCCGGCCACCACCACGCGGGTGCCCTTGGCCAGGGACTCGGCGATGTGCTCGGCCAGGTCCCGCCACGCGGTGCACGTCAGGAACAGCGGGTCACCGTCGCGGTACTCACCCGAGTTGCGGTCGAACACCCGAGGCGTGGACGCCACGGTGAACTTCACCAGCGCCACCCCGGCCGGGGTGAACCGCAGCTCCGGGTCGGCGGTCAGGTTCCCGACCACCGTCACGGTCGTGTCGTTTGCCATTGCAGATCCTCCTTGGATCGGTTTTCTGAGGTGAGCCAGGCGCGCAGCACGTACAGAGCGCCCTAGCTAGAAACTTCGTGCAAATTGCATGAATCAGCGGCGCGGGTTGCGCTGCTGCGGCGGCAGGGGCTCCGGCACGTCCAGCAGGTCCAAGCCCATCGGCGGCATAGCCGGCGATACCGGGGCGTCCTCGTCGCGCATCCACGCCACCCAGGCCGACAGCGGCGAGGCCACCAGGCCGGTCAGCGGGTCACGACGGGTGATGTCGACCCGCACCAGGGCGGCATGCTTGGCCGACGCGCGGACCATCCGCGCCTCGCCCGCCCAGCAGGCCACCGCGAGCTTGTCGGCCTTGCCGTCGAGGTCCGTCAGGTCCAGGCCCGGCCGCAGCCACACCCACACCCGCTCACCGGCCGGGGTCGGCCGCGCCCACAGGATCAGCGGCAGCCGACCCGGGTGCAGCCGCGACGCGGACCGGATGAACTCCGCGAAGCACAAGCGCAGCCGGTGCCGCACCACCACGCACCACACCCACGCCGACACCCGCCGACGAACCCGACCGACACCGAAGACCACGCCCAGCACCACCGCCAGGAGCACCAACGGCACCGCCGGATGCGTCGCCCGAGACAGGTACGCCATGCCCACGAACACCGTGACCGCAGCGACGATCTCGACCGCCCACCACCACAGCACCCGCAGCGCCGGCCACACCCGGACCAGGCACGCGACCACCAGGCCGCACACCCCGCCGGACAGCAGCCCGACCACGACCGCGAGCGCCAGCGGCAGCGCCACCGACGCGGTAGCGGCCACCACCAGGGCGACGGACGCGGCCACGACGAGGAACGCCACCCGAGCCTTCTGCGCGTACGACCGCGACACCGGCGTTTCCACCAGCGTCACCGCGCCCACCGGGCGCTCACCGAACATCCCTGACTTCGCCATGCCCAACCTCCCCTTCTCATGGGACAGCCATGCGACTCAGTACCGACTTGACCGTACTGACTCACCCGGTACAGGTCAAGGGTGACGCATCGCGCTGTGTTGATCCCTGGGCGTAAGAGTGCGAGGCTGGGAAGTGCTCTTTCGACCCTCCGACGGGGGTACCCATGATGGGTATGCCACTGACGGATGTGGATGTGGAGCGACCGACGGGGGTGGAGGCGTAGATGTCGCAGCGATTCAGCCGGATTGCTATCCCGCGTCATGTCTTGGAGCGCGAGGACATGCGCGACGCACTCGCGCGGCACGACTTCGGAACAGTGTTCATGCTGGCTCGGAAATGGGCTGGTATCAGTTATTCGAGAATTGCGGAGGCGTGCTCGATAAAGCCTGAAAGAGTCGGCGCGCTTGCCCGTGGACAGGGCAGTATCGCAACATACGAAAAGATCAGCCTAATCGCGGATGCGATGCGAATTCCGGGGCATATGCTGGGCTTGGCTCCCCGCGACTGGGAGGCCAGTCAAGCGATGGCCCACGATGCCCGAGGTGAGACCGTGAATCGGCGTGATTTCCTGCGCGTATCTGCCGTCGGTGCCGGCACCCTGCTCGGTGCCGTTGACGTCGTAGACCTGTCCTCCGGGCGACGCCTCGGCGAGGAGCTGCCGAAGGTACTCGCGCGACGGACGGCGCGGCTCCGTCGCCTCGATGACGTCCTCGGCGGAGGCGATACGGTTCGCCTTTATCTGTCCGAATACGAGATGACCAAAAAACTCGTAGCCGGTGGCACATACACCGAGACAGTCCAACAGCGACTGCTCGCAATTCTCGCAGAACAGGCGCAGCAAGCTGGATGGGCTGCGTTCGACGCGGGGAACCTGGACCTATCGAAGCGGCTATACGGCGAAAGTCACGGGATCGCCAATCAAGCCCACGCGACGCACCTAGCCGGAAACGCTCTGGCGTTCCTGGCCTACCAGACGGTCGGCGGCGACCCCCGCGAAGCCGTAGCGATCGCAGAGGCTTCTTGCGCCGCAGCCGGCGACGAAGCCCCGGCCACCGTCACCGCTCTGCTGCACGAGCGTCGAGCCTGGGCGCACGCTGTCGTCGGAAACGCCCGTGAGACTGACGCGGCACTAGCAACGGCGCGCACCGCCTTGGAGCGTCGCAACGAGACGGAAGAGCCTGATTGGTCGGCGTGGGTTGACGACCAGGAGGTGACCATCATGACCGGCCGCTGCTGGGCAGAGCTTGGACGTCCGCTACGCGCGGTTCCTCTGCTGGAGGACGTGTTAGAAGGCTTCGATGACGCCCACGCCCGAGACAAAGCCTTGTACTCGTGCTGGCTGGCGGACGCCTACGCCACGGCGGGGGAACCGGAGGAGGCCGCCCGGGTCGCCGGTCGCGTGCTGGACCTCTCCGAAGGTGTCGCCTCCGTGCGACCGCGCCAACGTCTCAGCCCGGTCCTACAACGACTGAGGGACCACGCCGCCGTGCCAGGGGTGCGAGAGGTGTTGGAGCGCGCCAGGGCGTAGCCGCTACGGCTCTACGTCTAGCAGGAGGGTCCTGCCGACCCACGCCGCATACTCGTCCGAACTCATCACGACCGGCACAGCCGCGATCTCGGGGTTTTGCCAAGGGTGATGGTCTTGGAGGAAGGCGCGCAGGTCCTCGAAGCGCTGAGTATGCGTCTTCAGGAGAAGCTGCCACTCTTCGCCCGTGCCGAACTCGTCCTGGTGCCAGAAGGCTGAGACGACAGGCCCGACGATTTGCGCGCCGGCCGCAAGCCTCGCCTCCACAACGAGGCGCGCCAGCTCGACAGCCGCCTCACGCGTCTCCACCGCCGTCGACACCTGCAAGACGGTCCAGGTCTGATCGTTGCTCGCGTCAGCGGCGCGACTTCCGAGCCGGGGGCGACCCTCGTGCCAGGACACGATGGTTCGCGGGCGCCATAGATGGGTGCGGCCGAACGTCTTGTCAGGCTCCGGCATCTGGCCGCGGTTCCGGTAGGAACTCACGGTGCCGACCTGGACGCCGAGGTACTCGGCGACCTCCGACGTCGTCCACCACTCCGCGTCTGGATCAGGGCTCGTCACGTAAGCCATTCTGCCTGCGTTGGACGTTCAACGCACCTGTGCATCCGGCCGCCGAGGGGACGCGCGCTGCCATCCAGGTTTCGGCCACTCCGATGAGGGGGCAGTGCCTAGCTGTCAAGGACCGGTCGGCGCTCTGGTATAGAGACCACCCTACGTGGAAGGATGCGTTCACCGAGGAGTGGACCTCGGCGGACGCAATGAAGCCGAAGACCGAAAGTGGACTATCTCCGGTGAGTCTAGACTCCGGCACAAGCTCGCCAGAAGTGTCTTCGCCGAACCGCGCGGATCCCTCGCATCCCATTTCGGTGAAGCTCCAAAAATGGATCGTATTCAGCGTCGTTTTGGCCGGGTTGGGCGTAGGTTCGGACATTATCGCTACGTTGATGAACGGGCAGCGAATCTCAGGCGTGCAAGTTCTCGGCAAAGGAGAACTGTACATGGTGAGCATTGGCATGCTGCTAAGCGCCAGCGGGGAGCTTCTTTATGACCGGACCCGGATCGAAGCGGCGGCTGCTTGGCACATCAGTACAACATTCCTTACGGTCATATTCGGCTTCCTGGTTGCAATCATGTATGGCTACGCAAAATCAGGGAAATCTTCGGCGGAGTTCGTGATGACTTCCTCGTTGTTCCTGGTAGGAATCTCGCTGTTCTGGGGGATTTGCGTTGTCGTCCTCTCGTGCAAGAGCAAGGGGATAGATGTTTGAGAACTTGGAGCGCGTAGCGTTCTTCGCCGCGATGGGGACCGCGATTCTGGGCCTCGCATCTGCAGTGTCAGTAGCCCGCGCAGTGCGGCCAGAGGGCCGAAGCAGCGAGGGAGCACGTTCCCAGGAGAATTCGGTATTGCGCCGCGAAAGCGCTTCTGTCGTAGTGCTCGTAGAGGCTATGACGATATTCTTGGTGGTCGTGTCGTTGATTCAGTTTGACCTGAATATGCTGGTTTGGTCAATGGCTGCGGCGGTAGCCATTCCGGCCTGGTTTCTAGCCTTCCACGTTCCTGCACTCTGTGGTGTCAATACCATGCACGGCCGCCCATGCATGAACATGACTAAGGGTCTGATATTTGGCTGCGGTCGAGCTAACCACACGTGGGCGAAATTCTTTGCCCGATTCGGCTGGCGCACTCAACCAATCCCTGAACCGAGCGAACCGGCACCGGATGGAGTTGCGACGACAGCTCCCGGCGTGGGCCAAGTGCGAATCGCGGAACCCCGTCGGAACGCCATCACTTTTTGGCTTGCCCTAGTCAGCACGGTGATCGGGCTTGTGTCTGCAGCGATTGACGTCACCACAATCCGGTGAGAACTTTCCATACGTCTTCAAGGCGGCCCTTCGGGCCGCTGCGTACTGCCGGCGCGCGCCGCGCCTTGCCGCTTCGCTCCCGGCGCGGCGACCCCGGCTGCACGCGACCTTCAGGCGGGCGCCGCGGGCCCTTGCGCTCATAGGTCAAGAAGGCCATGTCCTTCACATGGGAGTATGCGCAGCCGCACCGTGGCGCTTCGCCCACATCTACCGTCGAGCCTGGGTTTTAGACATGGACTAACCGATTGCCGAGATGGAATCATGCCCTCGTAGAATCAGCCTCGCCGTGGAACTTCGCCTCAAGCAGATTTACGGTGCCGTGAAACTTTGCCCCGGCTAGATCCGCATAGCTGTGAAACTCCGAGCCGGTCAGATCCACGTCGCTGTAGAACTGCGCCTCGCGCAGGTCCACGCCACCGTAGAAATGCGCGTCGCGGAGACTCACGCCGCCTTGAAAGTGAGCCCCGCTGAAGTCTGCGCGACCGTGGAGCCGCGCCGTCGAAAGGTTGAGACGCCCCAGTCGGCAGTTACTGAGATTGAACTCCACTAACTCGGCACTCACGAGGTCGACATCCATACGTTCACCTTCCGGGCCCACCCAATACGCAAGGTAGCTCCTCAAGAGATTTTGCGCGCCTAGCCGTACCTGCAGTTCCTGCCGAGACATCGCCTCAATGCCGTCGCCGGCCAGCCCCGCCTCCGACGCGCCCTCAAGCGAGTGGGCTACCCGGTGCGGCACCTCGCCTAATTTGAACGGCATTCGCAAGTAACCGCACCAGACGTCAACGACCGTTTGGCGTAGGTCCGGGTTGCGCTGACCAAGCCGCGCCAAAGCGTACAACCCGGCCAGCCGAACTGTCGGCATGTCGTTTGCAAGCTGCTCCGCAGCTGCCACGTACTGAGTGATTTTCTGCTGCTCCAGTGCGTCCATCTCTGCTAGCCGCTGAGCACGCTCATTCAAAGCATGCCGCCGCTCCGTCATGAACAGAGTTACACAGGCGGCCCAAAGCCCAGCCGCCACCGTCAGCCCGGTCTTAATCCGATCTAACCGAAGCTGCTCCGGATTCTGCACATTCTGCGGAATGGGCGCCCAAACGCCGAGCAGCCACATTGCTACGGCGCCGCCCAAGACGACGACGAGCACCACCACCGCGCTGACCAGCCACCACGGCGCCGCTCCCATCGGCTCGTTGCTCCGCACGCGCCGATTGTCACGTCGTTTCGTCAGGGGCCAAGCAACCGGAAGACGCATGGCCACCATTGTTAGGGACGGTGTCCAGCAACGACACCCCGCCACGAGCCAGCTGCCGCCACCCGCTCCCGTTACTCGTGGAGGTGGCTGCCTGTCACTCAGTGTGGCGCCTCCGGCGGGTAGGGCCTCCGGCCCTACGACCCGGGGATGGCCTCCGGCGGTCGGGGCTACTCGCCCCGAACCCTCGGCGACTCTGGGATGCCCAGCCAGCCAGCGGCCACCCATCGCACACCAGAGGCCAC
>NZ_JBYIRN010000035.1:0-65374 GCF_057708145.1 Micromonospora sp. bgisy143 | reverse complement strand
TCAAGCGGCGTGTCGGGGCAATAACTTCATGATCAACCCCTGGAGGGGCGGTGCGGGGGTGGGTTGGGGTTAGGCGACGTTGATGGGGCGGAACTGGACGCTCACCCTGGGGCCGGTCGGGCGGGTGGTCTTGGGGATCGCGTGTTCCCAGGTGCGCTGGCAGGAGCCGCCCATCACGATCAGGTCGCCGTGACCCACCGGGAAGCGCAGGCTGTCGCCGCCGCCGCGCGGGCGCAGCAGCAGCGGTCGGGGTGAGCCGAACGAGACGATCGCGACCATGGTGTCGCTGTGCGCGGAGCGGCCGATGGTGTCGCCGTGCCAGGCGACGCTGTCGCGGCCGGAGCGGTAGAGGCACATGCCGGCGGTGACGAAGGGTTCGCCCAGCTCGGGCGCGTAGTACCGGGTCAGCGCGGTGCGTGCGGCCGTGAGGACGGGGTGCGGCAGTTGGCGGTCGCCGTCGTACCAGCAGAGCAGGCGGGGCACGTCGACCTCGCTGTCGTACATGGTCCGGCGCTCCGCCCGCCAGGGCACCTCGGCGAGCAGGGTGTCGAGGACCGCGTCGGAGCCGCGCACCCAGCCGGGGAGATGGTCGACCCAGGCGCCCCGGCTGAGCTGATGCCGCCGGATCGGGCCGGGCAGCGCCCCCAGGGTCGGCTCCGCGTCGGTCAGGTCGAGCATCGACGGCTGGTAAGCGGCCTCCATGAAGCCCACCCTAGCAGCGCTTTAGTACACCCGTGCGAGCCCCGCGCCCCCGCCCCATCCGCGCCTCACCCCGCGCCGCACCCGCGCCGCACCCCGCGCCGCACCCCGCGCTGCACCCCGCGCCGCACCCCGCGCTGCACCCCGCGCTGCACCCCCGCGCTGCACCCCCGCGCTGCACCCCCGCGCTGCACCCCCGCGCCGCACCCCGCGCTGCACCCCGCGTCGCACCCGCGCGTCGATCTTGCAGTTTCGGTTGACGACATGAGGGGTTTTGCCCTCTATGTCGCGACAGAAAGTGCAAGATCGGCGCCGGCGCCGGCGCGGGCGCGGGCGCGGGCGCGGGCGCGGGTGCGGGCGCGGGTGCGGGTGCGGGTGCGGGTGCGGGTCAGGTCTTGGTGAAGGTTTCCAGTACCGCGTCCACGACCCGGGCGCGGCCCTGGCCGTCGACGGCGGCCCAGGCTCGGGCGGCCAGCGCCGCGCGGCGTTGCGGTGAGCTGAGCAGTCCGTTCAGCGTCCGCGCCGCCGTCGCGCGGGCGGTTCGCCCGGGCATCCCGGGAGCGGTCAGGTCCGGCAGTTCGCCGAGGCCGGCGGCCAGTCCGTGGCGCACCACCCGGGCGTACGACTCGCGCTGGTTGTCGACCACGCAGACCAGCGCCGCGGGTGCGCCGAGGCAGCACAGTTCCCAGGTGGAGGTGCCGGCGGCACTCACCACGAGGTCCGCCTCGGTGATCAGGGCGGGCAGCGAGCCGGTGGGCGGGACGGGACGGACGACCTGCCCCCGCCCAGGGTTGATCGCCTCCAGTTCGGCCTCGATCTCGGGTCGCCCGACGACGACCGTGAGGTCCATCGGGTGGCCGGTGGACAGCAGCACCCGGGTCAGCACCGGAGCCGCGCCGACCGCGTCGGTGCCACCGAAGAAGGCCAGCACCCGGGGCCTGCCGACCGTCGTGGCGGGCCGGGGTGTCGCCGGACGGGCGGTCACGACCGAGTCGCGCAGCAGGACGTACCCGCTGCCGGCGAGCAGCCGCCCGGGCAGCGCCGGATGCTGCGCCCCGAAGTTCTGGTCGAGGTAGAGGTCGGCGTCCTGGCCCCGGCTGTCCCCGTCGATCACGGCGAGGGTGCGGATGCCGGCGGCGCGCAGGGCGCCGGCACCGGCCGGGTCCAGCTCGTACGAGTCGAGGACCACCACGTCGAGGTCGTGTCGGCGGGCCGCCTCGACCAGCTCGCCGGGCGACTCCGGGCCGGGGTGCAGTTCGATGCCGCGCGCGGCCAGTTCGGCGCTGGCCCAGCCGACCCGCTCGACCGTGCCGAACACCGCGACGTGGGCGCCCCGGGCCAGGAACTCCTCGGCGAGGGCCAGGCAGCGGACGAGATGCCCGACGCCGCGCCGCGGCCCGGCGTCGCAGCGCAGCCCCACCCGTAGCGTGCTCAGGACTCCTCCAGCCGCTTCTGGCGTACGTCGGCGTTGAGCGCACGCAGCCGGGGTTGCCCGTCGAGCCAGTCGGCGAGCTTGGCCAGGGGCACGCTGACGTCGCCGAAGTGGTCGGCGACGGCGCTCACCAGCGCCCAGTCCTGCTCGGTGTCGAGGGTCAGCCGCAGCGCCGAGCGGTCCGGGGTGAGGGTCACCCCGAGCACCCGGAACAGCTCCGGATGGGTGTACGCGTACGAGGTCACGTGCACCCGGTGGTGGCCGGTGGCGAGCCGGTCCAGGGTGCGCAGGGCGTCCGCGCGGATGATCTCGACGTCCAGTCCGCGGGGCAGGGTGCGCGCGATCGACGTGCTCGCGTAGTCCAACCCGGGTACGGCCTGGTACACCGAGGCGACCAGCGTGATGATTTCCGGGTCGAGCAGCGGGCAGTCGGCGGTGAACCGCATGACCGCGTCGCCCGGGTGCGCGGCGAGAGCGCCCACGAACCGGTCCAGCACGTCGTCGACGGGGCCGCGGTGGTACGGCACGTCGAGCCGGCGGCACTCGTCGACCACCGCGTCGTCGACCGGGTCGGTGCTGGTGGCGACCACCAGGTCGGCGAGGACGCCGCTGTCGTGGGCGGCGCGCACGACGCGGCCGAGTACGGACCGCCCGGCGAGCGGGCGCAGCACCTTGCCGGGCAGCCGGGACGAGCCCATCCGGGCCTGCACGATCCCGACGATCCGTGGCGCGACGGCCGCTCCCGTGCCGGTCGTCGGGTCGGACCGGAGTGCAGTGTCGGGCCGCGTCGCCGGGTCGGACCGGAGTGCAGTGTCGGGCCGCGTCGCCGGGTCGGGCCGCGTCGCCGGGTCGGGCCGGGCAGCGGCACCGGACCGGGTCGCGGGCGCGTCGCCGTCGTCGGTCACTGCTGCTCCTCCTGCTCCGCGACGAGTTGCTCCGCGACGAGTTGCTTCGGGGCGAGGGCCGCTCGCGCGCGGCGCTTCGCGGCACGCGCGCCGCGCTTGGCCAGCCGGGCGGGGGTGATGGCGAGCCGGCCGACCCGGTAGCTGATGGACCCGCTGAGCAGGCCGATCTTCGCCTCGGCCCGGCGCAGCGCCCGCTCCCGGGAGGTGAGCAGCTCGTCGGTCCACCGGGTCAGGGCCGCGAGCCGGCTGATCTCCTCGCGTTGGCGCAGCCACGCCTCGCGCAACTGCTGGTAGCTGTGCGCCCCGACCGGTGGGTCGGTCGGTTCGACCGCCTGGAGTTCGTCGGCGAGGGCGGTGTGGTGCTCGGCGTCCAGGCCGTGCAGGCTGGCCGTGATCGCCGCTTCGGCCTGGACCGCCTCGGCCACCGTGGCCCGGTCCAGGTCGTGGCCGGCGAGCCCGCCGAGGACGACGGTGAGGCCGGCGACGTCCAGGGTGGACGACCACGGGTGGGCGTATCCGCCGGTGAGCAGGGCCGCCGCGAAGCGCCACAGCCCGCGGGCCAGCACCACGTCGCCGGGGAGCCGGTCGGTGGCCCGCCAGCTCGGGTCGAGCACCGCGAAGCGTTCCCCGTCGACCACCATGTTGTCGGCGCTGGCCAGCGCGGCGGCCCCGGCGAGCCGTCCGTCGGCGTCGGCCTGGTCGGCGAGCCAGCCCGCGTACCCGTGCAACAGCCTGCGGAGCGTGGCCAGGTCGCGGCGCAGCGCGGCGTCGAGCAGCAGGGTGTGCAGCAGCCGCCCGGCCGGCACCGGCCCGGTCAGCGCGGCGGGGTCCCGGTACGCGGCCTCGCGGCTGGCGGACGGCGCGGTCGTGCCGGCGGTGGCGACGTGCCCCCATCGCCAGCCGGACGGGCCGTCGCGCACTTCCAGCACACCGATCCCTGGCTGGCCGGACGACCCGGTCTGCACCAGCGCCACCGGCAGGTCCCCCTCGGCGGGGGAGTCCGTCGGCCCGCCGGGCCGGTGAGCCAGCAGCAGCCAGGCCGGCGCCAGGTCGGCGGCGCGCCCGGCGTGCAGGGCGTCCACCGCCAGCCGGGCCGGGTCCTGGAGCACCGTGGCGGGGGCGAAGGCGCCCGCGCAGGCGCCGTGCAGCACCGCGTCGAACAGCCCTCGGTCCGCGCCGTGGTCGAGCTGGTCGGCGTCGAGCAGGGCCGTCGCCGTCGCGCCACCGGGGTACGCGGCCCAGCAGGCGCTCGGGCGGAGCCCGCTGTCGGTGAGTCGCTGGCGGAGCTGGTCCCGGTTGGCGGGGTGGGCCGCGTCGAGCACCCCGCCGATCACCCAGGCGGCGTCGTCCCGGGCGACGTACCAGGGGCTGGTGGCGACCAGCCGGTGCAGTCCGAGCGGGTTGTCCAGGCGCAGCAGCAACGTGCCGCCGGGGCGTACCGCGGCGACCAGCCGGGCCAGCACGCCGTCCCAGCCGAGCCGGGTGCCCTCCACCGACTCGATCGGGTCCAGCCCGGCGGCGGCGATCACCACGTCGTACGTGTCGTCGCCGGACAGGCCGGCGGGGCCACCCACGACCACGCGGGCGGCCCGCTGGGCCAGCGCCACGGCGTCCGGGTGACTGCGCAGCAGGCAGGTCACCTCGGCGTGGGCGAGCCGGTCGAGCAGCGCCGGGTCGTGCGGGCCGGCCAGCAGGACGCGGGTGCCGGGCGGCACGATGCGGGCGACCAGTGCGGCCAGCGGCCCTCCGTCGGTCAGCCGCTCCTTCGGCAGGTCGGACCAGGCCAGCATCTCGCCGCCGGGCAGGGTGATCCGGCCGGCGGGTGCCGTCTCAGTCGTCACTGTCGTCCTCTTCTTCTTCCGGAAGGTTCGCCCAGCCGAGCAGCTCACGTAGCTCGGCCGGGGTGCAGCGGTGGTCGACGCCCAGCTCCGCGCGGGCGATCGACACGGCGGTGGGCAGGTCGACCTGGGTGCCGTGCAGCTCCGGCCACTGCCGACGGATGCGGGCGGTGCCACCGAAGGTCGGGTCCTCGTTGGACAGGATCATCGGGTCGCCGTAGACCGCCGGCTCGCAACCGGCCGCGATGCCGTAGAAGATCGCGCTGGTCAGCCGGTTGGATGCTACCCGTCGGTGCCGGCGCAGCTCGGTCAGTTGCTTGTCGAGGAACTCCGGGTCGGTGTCCTTCCACCAGTGTCCCCGGTAGCCGTGGCAGATCACCCGGAACCCGGCGCGCTCGTAGAGCCGCCGGACGTGGCGCATGCCGTACTCGTGCCAGTAGAGGCAGACCGTCACCGGCCCGGGCTCGGTGTCCCGGATGCGGGCGATCAGCTCCCGGTGGTCGCCCTTGACGTGCTGGCCCTCCCAGCCGTGGAACGGGTACCAGATGGTGCCCTCCCGCTCCTGCTCCGGCGGATTGTCGGGCCGCATGGCGAGCAGGTAGATGAACGGGGCGCCGATCACGACGACGTTGCGCCGCCCCACCGACCAGGCCCGGCGGCGGGTCTGCTCGGACCAGAGCAGGCTCGGCGTGCGGTCGGCGTACGGGTGACCCGGGGCCAGGCCGTCGCCGATGTTCCAGCCGTGCTGCACGTACCCGTTGATCCGGGGCGGGTGCCGGTCGCCGAGGCCGGCGTACCGGGCCAACACGTGGGCGTGGCCGTAGAAGTGGTTCGCGTGGTGCATCAGCTTCCCATCAGGCGGCGGAACGCACCGCGCTGCCCCGCAGGATCGCGGTCAGCGCGTCGATGACGCGGTCCTGGTCGGCGTCGCTGAGTCCCGGGTACAGCGGCAGCGACAGCTGCTGGGCGTAGAACGACTCGGCCACCGGGCACGACCCGCGCCGGTAACCCAGGTCGGCGAAGGCGGGGTGCCAGTGCACGGGGATGTAGTTGACCTGCACGCCGATGCCGGCGGCGCGCATCCGGTCGTACACCTCACGGCGACGGCCGTCGAGCACCCGGACCGGGTAGAGGTGCCAGGCCGGGTCGGCCCACGACCTGCGGACCGGCAACCGTACGCCGTCCAGGTCGGCCAGCGCCTCGTCGTAGCGGGCGACCAGCGCGGCCCGACGCGCGGTGAACGCGGCGAGCCGACGCAGTTGACTGCGGCCCAGGGCGCAGAGCACGTCCGGGAGGCGGTAGTTCAGCCCGAACTCGTGCACCTCCTGGTGCCAGCCGCCCTCGTCCGGGTAGCGCAGGTCGTCGCGCTCGCGGACCATGCCGACGCCCCGGAACCGGCGGGCCCGCTTCAGAACCTGCGGGTCGAGCGCGGCGACGGCACCTCCCTCGGCGGTCGTCAGGTTCTTCGTGGGGAAGAACGAGAACGTGGTCAGGTCGGCGAGCGAACCTACCGGACGACCGCGGTACGACCCGCCGATCGAGTGCGCCGCGTCGGCGAGCAGCAACACGTCGCGGCCCGCCAACGACGCGCGCAACGCGTCGTAGTCGGCCGGGTGGCCGGCGTAGTCGACCGCGGAAACCACTCTGGTACGCGAGGTGACCGCCGCCGCGGCGGCGGCCGGGTCGAGGCAGAACGTCTCGTCCTCGACATCCGCGAAAACGATCTTCGCGCCGAGCGCGACGGCGCTGCTGGCGGTCGCCACGAACGTCATCGGCGGGACCACGACCTCGTCGCCCGGTCCGACCCCGGCGGCCGCGTACGCGACGTGCAGCGCCGCCGTGCCGTTGGAGACCGCGGCGACACCCGCCCCGCCGGTCCACCGGGCGAGGTCGGCCTCGAACGCGTCGACCTGCGGCCCGGTGGTGAGCCAGTCGCCGCGCAGCACGTCGGCGACGGCCGCGACGTCGTCCTCGGAGATCGACTGCCGGCCGTACGGGAGCATCCCGGTCATGCGGTCAGGCCGAGCATCTCGCGTAGCTGCTCCACGGTGAGCCACTCGTCGTTGGTGTCCGACTGGTAGGCGAAGCCGTCCGGCACGGGCTCGCAGTCGACCGGCGGCTGGTAGCCCCACCCGGCGATGGTCGGCTGGACGATGTAGCGGTCCTTGGCGCGCAGCGTCCGCCGGCTGTCGTCCGGGGCGATCATCTCCTCGTGCAGCTTCTCGCCGGGCCGGATACCGATCTCGTGGGTGGTGGCGTCCGGCGCGACGGCCTCGACCAGGTCGAGGATGCGCATGCTGGGGATCCGGGGCACGAACAGTTCGCCGCCCTGCATCTGGTCGAACGAGTCCATGACGAACTGCACGGCCTGCTCGAGCGTGATCCAGAAACGGGTCATCCGCTTGTCGGTGATCGGCAGGCTCTTGCCCTCGGCGGCCAGCCGGTGGAACAGCGGGACGACCGAACCACGGCTGCCGACCACGTTGCCGTAGCGCACCACGGCGAAGCGGGTCGGGTGGTGCGCGGCGTAGTGGTTGGCCGAGACGAACAGCTTGTCGCCGACCAGCTTGGTGGCGCCGTACAGGTTGATCGGGCTGGACGCCTTGTCGGTCGAGAGCGCGATGACCTTCTTGACGCCGGCCTCGATCGCGGCGTCGACGACGTGCTGCGAGCCGGTGATGTTGGTGGCGATGAACTCCGACGGGTTGTACTCGGCGGTGTCCACCTGCTTGAGCGCGGCGGCGTGCACCACGTGGTCCACGCCGTGCATCGCCCGGGTGAGGCGGTGCCGGTCCCGGATGTCGCCGATGAACCAGCGCAGCCGCGGGTCGTCGCCGAGCTGCTGGCGCAGCTCGTACTGCTTGAGCTCGTCGCGGGAGAAGACCACCACCCGGGCGGGGTCGGCCTCGGTGAGGATGTGCCGGAGGAAGGTCCTGCCGAAGGAACCCGTTCCCCCGGTGATCAGAATGGACGATCCATTCAACTCACTCAATTTGGTGCTCCCGTGATCGTGGATGAACCGGCGGCCCTCGGCCGGCCGACCGGGGTGAGACGCTAACGGCGGCGGGTTAACGCACCGGCGCTCGCGGGTTAACCGCTCCCCCTGCTGTCGTGAATGGCGGGCACCGCGCAGGCGAACACTTCCGACCGTCCGGGAAGCGGGCTGACCAGGGGAGATCCGGCCGCTACAGTGGCCGCGCGAGCGACCCGGCCGCCGTGCGCGTGTCGTCGGTACCGCGTTCACCCGACATCCGCACCGCCTCGGTGCGAGCGGGTCATCCCCGGGCGTCACCGGCCGCGCCGCCCTGCCCGGCGGCCGCCCGGCCGGCAGTTCAGGAGGCGTTGATGGCAACCGGCAGCGACGTGATCGAACGGCCGACGGTCCCGGCCGGGACACCGCCTGCGACACCCGAACGCCGGTGGCTGGTGCCGCTGCTGCTGTTCGCCGGCTGGGTGTTGAGCGTCGCCTGGCGCATGTGGCTGTCGCGGCACATCGCGCTGCCCATCGCGCACACCGACGAGGACAGCTACCTGAACACCGCCCGCGCCCTCGTCGGCGGTCCGGGCGGCTTCAGCAGCGAGAACGACCTGCTGCGCCGGGTCGGGTACCCGATGCTCATCTCGCCCGCGTTCCTCGGCCACCACGACTTCACCGACAGCTACCGCCTCGTCCAGCTGATCAACGCGATGGTCAACTCGACGCTGCTGCCCCTGGCGTACCTGCTCGGCCGGCGGGTGCTCCGCCTGCCCCGCGCGTCGGCGCTGCTCGCCGCCGTGGTGGCGGCCACGCTGCCGGCCACCGCCTTCTACGCCGGCGTCGCGATGATCGACACCGTGATGGCCCCGCTCGTCGTCGCCTGGCTGCTCGCCGTACACCGGTGGATCGAGCGGCCCGGTCCGCTCGCCGCGGCCACCGTCGGCCTGCTGGTGGGCGCGTTCCACCTGCTGCACTCGCGGGCTCTGGTGATCGTGGCGGTGCACGCCGGCCTGGTCCTGCTGCTGTTCGTCCGCCGCCGGATCGACCCCGTCGCGGTGCTCGCGGCGCTGCTGCCGGTGCTGGCCCTGGCCCTGGTCAACGAGGCCGGCATCCGCTTCCTCGGGGACAAGGTCTACCTGCTCGGCAGCACCCCCGGCGGCGGCACCGCGGCCGCCGTCGCCTCCGCGCAGGGGGTGGTCCGCGTCGGCGCGGCCGTCACCACCCAGCTCTGGTACCTCGTGGTGATCACGTTCGGGATGGCCGGGGTCGCCTGGGCCGCCGCAGTCAAGGAACTCTGGCGTCCGCGCCACGGCGACGCCACCCGCTGGACCATGGGTGTCGCGCTGGTGGTGAGCGTCGGGGTCGCCAGCGGCGCGTCGGTGATCCTGGCCGGCATCACCGGCAAATCGTTGGACGCGATCTACGGCCGTTACGTGCAGATGCTCGCCCCGTTCTGGCTGCTGGTCGGGCTCGGGGTGCTGCTCACCGAGGAGCGCCGGGTGGTGCTGCGCCGAGCGGCGGTCGCGGTGGGCCTGCTGGTGGCCGGCGGGGCGCTGGTCGCCGGCCGGCTCGCGTACGTGGCCAGCCGGGGACACTCGCTGCGCTACGGCGGGTTCGGCGCACCTGACCTGATGGCGTTGACCAACGGCTGGCGGGAGATGCGTCCGGTGCTCGGGTCGCTGATCGGTATCGGCGCGTGCCTGCTGCTGGTGGCCGCGGTCCGGGTGCCCCGGCTACGGCTGCCGGTGCTCGGCGTCCTGGTCGTGGCCAACCTGCTCACCATGCAGGTGATCGACCAACGGCTGGTGCGTCCGATGGCGGCGAGCACCGCGCCGACCCCGTGGGTCGCCGACGTCGGCGTACGCCCCGGCGAGCGCGTCTGGGCCTCCACCGGGGTGCACTACATCCTGCGGTTCAACCTGAGCCACCAGGTGACCTGGACCGACGTGCGGTGGTTCCGCGAGCAGCCACCCGCCGCCGCGCAGGTGGTGTTCGCCCGCTGGGCGCCCGGCCAGCCGGACGACTGGGACGGCGCGAAGTACGGCTTCGTCCGGCTCGGCGGCAACGAGCGGCAGCACTGGGCGGCCTGGCGGCGGGCCTGATCCGAGATTCGTTCCGCCCGGTGGACACCGCAATTGCGTGAACGGCGGATGTCCACCGGGTTAATGCTTGTCGGCCACTGCGCAAATGGTGGCGGTAATCAGCGCCGGCGGCGATCCTGGCGGGCCAGGGAAATCGGGATGACGGTGATTTCCCGCCCGTCGGACACCTCCTGTCGTGGCGTGCCCTCGACGAATCGGAAACGCCGGTTCATCTGCCGCACGACGGTGTTGTGCGCCAACACCTCGCCGTCCAGCCGCAGCAGGTGCAGTCCGTCGAAGGCGTACTCCACGGCCTCGGACATCACGCCAAGCCAGGCCGGCAGCGTCTCGCCCCGCTCGGCCAGCCCGTCGGCGTCCAGGTAGAAGCCCCACGCCCCGGTACGCGGGCCGTCCAGCCGCAGGTCGAAGAAGGTGACGACCCCGCACGGCCGGTCGTCGTGGACGTACATCAGGACCCGTCGGGTCGGGTCCTCGCGCACCGCCGACCACCACCGGGCGTGCTCCTCGGCGGTGATCTCGTGGCTGGTCTTGCTGACCTGACGGTTGGTTTCCTGATTACGCCAGGACAACATCAGATGAACGTCGTCCGTCGTCGTTTCACGCAGCACGTGCTCCCGCTTTCCTGTCTCAACACAACCGGTCCCGGCACCTTACCCGGGGCCACCGGGAAAGCAGTTATCCATTCGCCGGGTTGTAGACTCCGCCGCATGAACGAATTGAGTCGCGCGCAGATCCGCGACCTCATGGCGCAGGTGCTCAAGAACCAGGACAAGGAACTGCCCGCCGACGACGCGGCGCAGTTGCGGGACATCGGTTTCCGTTCGCTGGACTTCTCCGAGCTGGCCCTGCGGGTGGAGGACGAGACGGGGGAGGAGCTCAACTTCGACGCTCCCGGCCTGCGCCGCATCGCCACCGTCGGCGACGTCCTCGACTTCCTCGTCGAGCTCCAACAGCGGTGACCGTCGCGACAACCCAGCCGGCCACCGCGGGCCCGGAGCCGGCCGGCGTCGACAACCGGATCGTCGTGGGCGGCGCCCCGCTGACCTGGCGTACCTTGCCGTCGCCGGAGCTGCCCGACCCCGCGGCGGTGCTGGCGACCTCCGCCCGGCACGCGCTCGCCGCCGCACGGCAGCACGCCGTGCACGGCACCGAGCTGCTGCTCAGCACCGCGAGCCGGGTGGACGCGACGATGCGCGCGGAGTTGGGCGACGCCGGGTTCGCCGTGACGCTGCTCGACGACGACGGCGCGCACCCCAGCGCGCCGGCCCGGCCGCGCGCCGCCGAACCCGGCCGGCTGTGGCTGCTGACGTCCGGCTCGACGGGCCGTCCCAAGCGGGTCGGGCACACCCTGGCCACGTTGACCACCGTCCGGGCCGACCAGCCGGACCGGACCTGGCTGTGCCCCTACGCCCCCGGCACGTACGCCTGGTGGCAGGTGGTGACCCTGTCGCTGACCCAGCCCGATCAGCACCTGGTGGTGGTCGACCCGGACGAGTTGGACGACTGGCCGGTGGTCGCCGCCGCGCACGGGGTGGACGCCGCGTCCGGCACGCCCACCTTCTGGCGGCGCACCCTCTACCGGGACGTCGCCGCGCTGGCCCGGGTCCCGCTGCGGCAGATCACCCTGGGTGGGGAGCCGGTGGACCAGGCGATCCTGGACCAGCTCCGCGAGGTCTTTCCCGCCGCGCGGATCTCCTGGATCTACGCGTCCTCGGAGGTCGGCGCGTCCATCGTGGTGCACGACGGGCGGGCCGGGTTCCCCGTCGAGTGGCTGGACCGGGAAACCCCGGGCCGGCCCACCCTCTCCGTACGCGACGACGAGTTGGTCGTGACCTCCCCGTACCACGGGGTCGGCCTGGCCGGCCCGGTCCGCACCGGGGACCGGGTGCAGGTGCTCGACGGGCGGGTGCTGATCACGGGTCGGTTGGACTCCGACGAGATCAACGTCGGTGGGAGCAAGGTCTCCGCCGGTGTGGTCCGGGGCGTACTGACCCAGCATCCCGGCGTGGCCTGGGCCCGCGTCACCGGCCGCCGGGCCCCGGTGCTCGGCCGGATGGTCGTCGCCGACGTGGTCCTCGCGCCCGCCGCCGCCCCGCTGCCCGACGAGGCCGCACTGGTCCGCTGGTGCGCCGACCGGCTGCCCGAGCACGCCGTGCCCCGCCGGATCCGTGTGCTGACCGAAATTCCCGTCAAGGAGACCCTGAAGAGCGATGTCTGACCCCGCCGACACCAAGCTCGTACCCCCCAGCTCCGTGGTCCTCGTCTCCGGCGGTTCCCGAGGGCTGGGTCTGGCCATCGTCACCGACCTGCTCGACGCGGGCGCACGGGTGGCCGCCTTCGCCCGTACCGTCACCGCCGAGCTGGAGAAGGTCGCCGCCGAACACCCCGACCGGGTGCACGTCGGTTCGGTCGACGTCACCGACCTGCGCGCCGCGCAGCGTTTCGTCCGCGAGGTGGAGCAGCGTCTCGGCCCGATCGACGGCATCGTCAACAACGCCGCCGTCGGGCAGGACTCCCTGCACGTGCACACCGCCACCGACGACATCGCCCGGATCATCGAGACCAACCTGACCGCGCCGCTGCAACTGACCCGGCTGGTGATCCGTCGGATGCTCGGCAAGGGACTGCGCGGCCGGATCGTCAACATCACCTCGATCTGCGCGCAGCGCGGCTTTCCGGGCCTGGTCGCGTACTCGGCCACCAAGGGCGGCATGGACGCGGCCACCCGTTCGCTCGCCCGGGAACTCGGCGGCCGGATGCTGGTCAACGCGGTCGCGCCCGGTTTCTTCGCCTCGGAGATGTCCGCCGTGCTCGGCCCGACCCAGCTCGACCAGATCGTGCGCCGTACCCCGACCGGTCACCTGACCGAGCCGGAGGAGGTCGTACCGGTGGTGCGGATGCTGGTGCGCGAGCACACCAACATCAACGGTCAGGTCATCGTGGTGGACGGTGCCGCCTCCATCTGACCTGCGGCCGGTGCCGGGGCTGCTCGCCGCCGCCGAACGGCACCTCCGGATCGGTACGCCCGCCGAGGTGGCCGCGGCGACGACCCGCAGCCACCTCGACGACGGGCGCTGCGTCGGCTGGTACGGCCCGCCGGTGCCGGGCTGGCGGGTGGCCGTCGACGCGGAACGCGCCGACGCCCCGGTGCCCCCGGCGCTGGCCCGCCGCTTCGGTCCTGGTGACTTCTGGGCCCGGTGGACCCGGGCCGAGTGTTGCTGCAAGTTGGCCGACGTGCCGATCGCGACCTGGTGGCGTCGGCACGGGCTGGGCACTCCGGTCGACGGCGCCACCCTCTGGCGCACCCTGCGGGTCGCCGACCTGGTGGTCACCGTCGGCTTCGCTCCCGGGCAGGGCGGCGGGCCGATCGGCCGCGCCTGACCGGTCGGGGTGCGGTTGGTGTTGGCGGTGCCTGTCGAGCTGCCCCACATCTGGGGCGAGATGGTGACCGGTGGGGCGCGGGTGGTGTCGGCGGTGCCTGTCGAGCTGCCCCACATCTGGGGCGTGACGGCCTCAATGGCGGCCCGCCCCATTTCCGGGGCAGCTCGACAGGACGCGCACAAGGCACTGCCAACCTGAGGTACGCGCGGCCGCCCGGCGCTCTGTCCGCCGGCTCGCCCGGTCAGCCGGTCAGATCAGGTCCCAGCTCAGCGGGGTGCCGCGCGGGGCGTCGGTGGTGAAGGTCCGGCCCCGTACCGTGTCGATCTCGACCGGGGCCAGGCCGCCGGCCGGCCGGATCGACCGGACGTTCTGCGCCGTCACCGGGTCGCCGGCCCGGACGTCCTCGACCACGAACAGCGAACGGCGGAACCGCAGCCCTTCCCGCTCGGCCGGCGTCGGGCCGATCGCGGTGCCGCCCAGCGCCGCGTGGGCCCGGCCCGACTCCTCGACGAGCGCCGTCAACTCCGCCGGGTTCAGCGAGAAGTCCGAGTCCACGCCACCGTCGGCCCGATCCAGGGTGACGTGCTTCTCGATGAAGCACGCGCCCAGCGCCACCGAGGCGACCGCCACGCCGATACCGGGCGTGTGGTCGGAGAGCCCGACCGGCAGGTCGAACGCGCCGGACAGCACCGGCAGGCGGCGCAGGTTGCTGTCGGCGGGCGGCGCCGGGTAGGACGCGGTGCAGGCCAGCAGGACGATGCCCGCCGCGCCACCGTCGCGGGCGGTCCGCACGGCGGCGTCGATCTCGGCCACCGTCGCCATCCCGGTCGATATCACCATCGGCTTGCCGGTGCTGGCCACCAACCGGATCAGCGGCAGGTCCACCAGCTCCGACGACGCGATCTTGTACGCCGGGACGTCCAGCGACTCCAGCAATTCCACGGCGGTGGCGTCGAACGGTGACGAGAAGACCGTCAGCCCGCGCTCGCGGGCCCGCGCGAAGATCGGGGCGTGCCACTCGTACGGGGTGTGCGCCCGCTCGTAGAGGCGGTACAGGTTCTCCCCGCCCCACAGCTCGTGCCCGCCCGAGATGCGGAAGGCGGGGGTGTCGACGTCGATCGTGATCGTGTCCGGCCGGTACGTCTGCATCTTGAGCGCGTGCGCACCGCTCTCGGCGACCGCGTCGACGATGGCCAGCGCCCGATCCAGGTCCCCGTTGTGGTTACCGGACATCTCGGCCACCACGAAGGGTCGCTCCCCGGCACCGACCGCGTGCGGTCCGATCTTGATTGTCGCCGTCATTCCGACCTCTGTTCCCTACGCCCGCACCGACGTGCGGTGGTGCTGTCGTCGTCCCCCGACGGGCGGACGACCTGAAAAACTCCGGCACCCGCCGGACGGTTCACGACCGGCGGCCACCGGCCAACGCGTCCGACCGGTCCGGCGTGCGCGCGGTGTGCCCGCCGTCCGGCCTGCTCGCCGACCCCGCCGCTCGGGAGGGGTCGTCGGCCGTCGACGCGTCGCCGCCACCGGCCGGGACCGGGCGACGCCACCGGCCGGTGACCCGGTGCGCCTGCCGTAGCGCCGAGTACGCCAGCCAGTCGCCGCGCCCCACCAGGCGGTGCTTGAGCCCGGTGACGCCCGCCGGCATCGGATAACCCCCGGGGGGCAGGTATCGGCGGTAGTGCTCGGCGACCCGGTGGAAGAAGGCGCGCCGCAGGTGTGGGTGCAGCCGGTCGTCGTTGCCGACCACCACCAGGTAGTGGCTGATCATCAACTGGAACAGCTCGGCCCGCAGGCCCTCGTCCGGGTGCCGGCGGGCCACCCAGTCCATCAGCCGCTCGTACTGACCGAACGCGTCGAAGTGCCGGCCGCTGCGGGTCGAGGTGATCGCGCCCTGGCGGCCCTGCCGGTACAGGTAGCAGACCCGGTCTAGCACCGAGATCTTCTCCGCGCCGATCAGCAGCGGGTGGCTGAACGGGATGTCCTCGTACCAGCCGGGGAAGAAGCGCAGTTCCAACTCGTCCAGGAAGGCGCGTCGTACCACCTTGTTCCACGCCGTGTGCTGCACCCGCAGCAGTTGGGGCTGGTCGGCGAGGCGGGCCACGCCCGGCACCCCGCGCAGCAGGTGGCTGCTCGCGTCGACCTCCCGCCGGCCGTCCTCGTGCACCCGCAGGTGGTCCAGCATCAGCACGTCGGGCTGGTGTTCACGCAGCCGGTCCAGCACCGCGGCGATGGTGCCCGGCGGCAGCCAGTCGTCGCTGTCGACGAACCAGACGTACCGGCCGGTGGCCACGTCGAGGCCCGCGTTGCGGGCCAGGCCGAGACCCACGTTCTCTTCCAGGTGTACGACGCGGAAGCCGTCGCGTCCGGTGGCGTAGGACCGCAGCATCGCGCCGCAGCCGTCCGGGGAGGCGTCGTTCACGGCGATCAGTTCGACCGCCTCCGACTCGCCCACCGGGATGTCCGCCCGGATCGACTCGAGGCACTGGTACAGGTAAGCCTCGACGCCGTAGACGGGCACGACGATGCTCAGCAGCGGCGCGTGCGTCGGCTCATTGACCACGTCGCCACCTTCGACGACCCGGATGGCCAGCCCCGGAACCAGACGTGACCGCGGATGGTGGAATCCCTGAACACCCGCGAAGCGGAAGGTTAATAACGGCCGCCCGGTTCACCCGGGAGTGACCCGGTAGGGTGCCTCGGTGCGGTCCTGCCGGGCCGTCGCGGGCGTCGTCGTCGCGCCGTCCGACGCCACGGGCCGAGGAGGAGGCGTACGTGCTGGTGACCCTGCGAAGCGTCGGGACCCCGGCATGACGAGCACCGCCGACGCGCCGGCCGCGCCGCCCGCCCCCGCCCGGCTGCCGTCGCTGACCGGGCTGCGGTGGATCGCCGCGCTGCTGGTCTTCGGGTTCCACGCCGGGACGATGCGGATCATCGCCGAGCCGGACTACAAGGCCGTGGTCGACGCCCTGTTCACCCTCGGCCTGTCCGGGGTGCAGTTCTTCTTCATTCTCAGCGGCTTCGTGCTGGTCTGGTCGGCCCGCCCGGGCGACTCGCGGCTGACCTTCTGGCGTCGGCGGGTCGCGAAGATCTACCCGAACCACGTGGTGCTGTGGGCCGCCGCGCTGCTGGTCGCCTGGTGGTTCGCCGATCCCGTCCTGCCGGCCGTCGCCCTGGAGAACCTGCTGCTGTTGCAGGCCTGGGACCCCAGGCTGGGCTGGTTCTACAGCGTCAACACGGTGAGCTGGTCACTGTCCTGCGAGTTCTTCTTCTACCTCTGCCTCCCGCTGGCGCTGCCGTTGCTGCGCCGGGCCCGGCCCGCCGTCCTCTGGACGCTCGTCGTCGCGTTGCCGTTGCTGATCCTCGCGCTCTGGCCGGCCCAGCAACTGGTGCCGGAGGTGAGCCGCTGGTGGTTCACCCAGATCTTCCCGCCGGTGCGGTCCCTGGAGTTCTGGCTGGGGGCGGTGGCGGCCGAGCTGATGCTCCGGGGCCGTTGGCGCGGCCCGGGACTGCCCGTCGCCACCGCGATCTTCGTGGCCACCTGGGTGGCCGCCGCGCAGTGGATCCGCGCCGAGTTGTGGACCACCCTGCTCGCCGTCGCGTACCTGTTGGTGATCACCGCCGCCGCCGACGCCGACGTGCGGAACCGGCGCTCGCCGTGGCGCTCCCGTCCGCTGGTCTGGCTCGGCGAGGTCTCCTTCGCCTTCTACCTGGTACACGTCCTGGTGATGACCAGCGTGCTCCGGCTCAGCGGTGACTGGGGGACCGGGTTCCGGGGCTGGCGGGGTCCGGCGGTGGTGCTCGGATTCCTGCTCGTGAACCTGGTGCTCGCCGGGTTGCTGCACCGCTGGGTCGAGACCCCGCTGATGCGCCGGCTCGCGCCCCGCCGCCCGGCCCGGCCGCCGCTCGTCCCCCGGCAGCGCACCCCGGAGGCCGACGTGCCGGTGGATCCCGCGCCCGCGCCCGCGCAAGATCGTGCTCGATCCTGGTTGTAGTGGTGTCGTCAGCCGACCGAGGCCACTACATCAACGATTGAGCACGATCATGGCCGGCGCCGCGGCACCGACCCGGGCGACGAGCAGTCGACCCGCACCGGCCGGCGTGCCCTGTCCACGCTGGTCGGACGTCGGCGCGGCGCGGGTCGACACGCCCGTCGTGGATGCGTCCCGGCAGGCCACGACGGTAGCGTGAGGTGGTGTTCCCGGTCGCGCTCACCTGTCCCCTGTGGTGGGTGGCGCGCTGGGCGACCCGGGTGCTGACCAGCCTCGCCGTCCTGTCGCTCGCCCTCGGCGCGGCCCCGGCGCTGCTGCCGGCTTCGGCCGCTCCCGTGTCGCCGTCCACCGTGCAGTCGCCCGCCCTCGCAGACCGGCTGGTCCGGACGACCGCCGTCACCGTCACGGCCACCGCCGGCCGACTACTCGCCGACCGGACCGCCGCGCAGCGGGCGAGCGCAGACCGGGCCGCCGCGGACCGGGCCGCCGCGGACCGGGCCGCCGCGGACCGGGCCGCCGCGGACCGGGCCGCCTCGCAGCGGGCCAGCGCCGACCAGGCCACCACGCAGCGGGCCGGCGCAGAGCAAGCCGCCCGGCGGGCCGCCGTCGGACCGGTCAGTCGAGCAAGCGTCGCCGAGGCCGCCGCCGGACCGGTCAGTCGAGTAAGCGCCGCCGACGCCGCCGCCGCAGGCGTTCTGCCGGCGCGGCCCGTCGACCCGCAACCCGCGCTGCTCGGTGCTCCGGGTCTCCTGCCCGGCCCGCCGACCGCGGTGACCTCGGTGGGCACGGGCGCGGAGCGCTCCCTCCGAGCCGCCGGCTCGGCCGGCCGGACGCCCCGAGCACCGCCGGCCTAGCGGGTCACCCGCCGGGGCCGGCGCGCCATCCGGCGAGAGCGCCGAGTCGTACGGCAAGCGCCGAGTCGTACGGCACGCGCCGAGCCCACACCGGCCGCCAGGTCCACCACCGGCGGCGTCGCCAGGCCGAGCGCACCCGTCACCGCATCTGACGACACATCGCCCGCACCCTCGCCGTGCGGCATCCCATCGCTGACGTGTTCATGCCGAGGAGCCGACCATGGAAACCGTCGTCTTCTACCAGTTCCTGACCGAGGTGCCCCGGGCCGCCGCCATCTGGTCGGCCCTGTTCCTGCTGGCGCTGACGGTCCTCGCCGTCCTGGTGGCCCGCCCGGAGCGGGACTCGCCCCCGGCCGACCACACGCCGCCGACGCCCACCGCCCGAGAGACGGCCGCCGCCGAGATCGCCGACCTGCGCCGGTACGCCGAGGAGGTGGCCGTGGCCTCGGCCCGGGCGGCGCGGACCGCCCGGCGGCGGCGCGCTGACTGGCTGGTCGCCCAGGACGAGGCCCAGCGGGCCTGGACGGCGTACGACGAGGCGGACAGCGCGGCCCGCCGGGTCGCCACCGCCGGCGCGCTGCCGACACCGCGTACCCCGCACACCCCCGCCGAGTACGCGGCCCGGGAGCGCTACCTGCACCGGGCCGCGACGGCTGCGTACTGGCGCGGGGAGTTGACCATGGCTCAGCTCGGTGACGTGTTCGGGCACCGGCGCGGCTGGGATCCGCGCCGGCACCCGGTCGAGCAGGAGGTGCTGCTCATCCGGGCGATCCGGGACGCGAGGCTGGCCGAGCACCGGACGGCCGCCGAGCGCGAGCGGACGGCCTGGCGGGACGCGGAGGTGGCCGCCTCGTCGGCACGCGCCCTCGCCGAGGAGGCGTACGCGGCGGCGGTGCGGTCACGGCCGGTCGCGGTGCCCTCCCGGCGTACGGTGACCCGGGTGTCGCCTACGGCCGTGGCGGCACGCTGGCGTCCGGTCCGCGCCGGTTGAGCCCGATCCGTTATGTGAGGCGGGTCACCGGCGGCGAAAATCGGGCGACCGGCATCATCGGCGGCCATTGTTCTCGCGATTGCGGCGGCGTTCTCGGCGCCCTGTCCGGTTGTCGCCCGCAGGTGCCGCCGGAACCGGTTGTCCCATCGAGTCACGTCAGCGGCCAAACGCGCAGAAATTGCGGTGCCAAATGATGTTTACGCAGGTTGGAGCGGCTTGGCAGAGTGCGGACCGACCAGTACTGTCGTCCCGTCCGGTGCGGTAACCGATCGCAACAGGCGACGCCGCGCCGACCCGCTCAATCGTGATCAACGAACCGGGGACCCACAGTAAGTCCGGGGTGAATCCGCGAGCCACGGCCCGCGGTAGGGCGATCTTCCCGCCCGAATCCGTCAGCTAACCCGGTAGGCGGTGACGGAAGGAGTTCCATCCTCGTGCAGCACCCCTCGCCCCCCGTTTTGTTCCTCCGCCTCCACGGCGTAGCGGTGTCCCCGCTCATCCGCCTCGTGACGGTGAGCTGACCCCCGGGTCATCGCACTTCCCGCCCGGCCACGCCGGGCGTTCCCTGAGCGGTTCATCATCCGCGGGCCACGGCCCGTGCGCTGACGCCTGCCCGGATGCCGGTCGAGCCCCGGTGTGCCGCTCTCCCTGTGAACCGTGGAGGACCTCGTGAAGCACACCCTGAAGCGCCAGCTCCGTCGCCTGGCGACCGAGCGCCCGTACCAGATCGTCGCCGCCTCCGCCGCGGCCCTGGTCATCGCCTCTACCACCGGCGCCCTGGTCGCCGGCGCCGACGACGCCCCGGCCGGTGCGCGCACCCCGACCACCGTCGCCGAGATGCGCAGCGACACCGTCGCCTCCCGTGGCGAACTCCGGTCCGCGCCCCCGTCGGCGAGCGCCGCACCGAGCACCGCCGCCCCGGCCACCAGCGCCGCGTCCCCCGCCGCGAAGGCCACGAGCAACCCGGACCTGACCCGGAAGCCGACGCCGCCCAAGCCGCCCGCGACGAAGGTCCTGGACTACGACTACGAGGCGCAGAACACCTACTACAACTGCGGCCCGGCGGCCACCCGCAACGCGCTCAGCGCCAGCGGCATCGACCGGACCCAGGAGGAACTCGGCGCGGAGCTGGGCACCACCGAGATGGGCACCAACTCGGCCGAGGACACCACCCGGGTGCTCAACGCCGAGGTGAAGGGCTCCCCGTATCGCACCCGGATGTTCGCCGGTACCCCCAGCTCCGCCCAGATCGACCGCCTCCAGGCCGACGTCGTCAAGGCCATCACCGACGGTCGCGGCGTGGTGGCCAACGTCGTCGGCGACGCCACCGACACCAACGGCGGCTGGCACTCCTACGGCGGCGGGCACTACATCGCCGTCGTCGGCTACAAGGACAACGGTCGTACCGTGCGGATCGCCGACTCGGCGAACGCCGCCGACCCGGCCTACTGGATCACCACGATCGACCTGGCGAACTGGATCGCCACCCGGGGTTACTCCGCCTGATCGAGGCGCGGACACCCACGACGCCACGGGCGCCGTCCCCACGAGGGGCGGCGCCCGTTGCGTTGTGCGGACCACGCCGCTGAACGGCTCTCGTACCGGGCCGTGAACCGTGGGAGACTGCGGCCGTGGTGGATGAATCGGGTGGTCAAGCCGGCCGTGAGCCGATCCTGTTGCTGCTGCACGGCATGGGGGCGACGGGTGACGTGTGGCTGCCCTGGGCACCTCTGCTCGAGCAGCACTGGCCCGGCCGGTGGCTGGCGCCCGATCTGGCCGGTCACGGCTGGTCGGCGCCGCTGTCGTCGTACTCCTTCGAGGGTTTCGCCCAGCGGGTCGCGCACGGCCTGACCTCCGACGACCGCCTCGTCGTGCTCGGACACTCGCTCGGTGGTGTGGTCGGCCTGGCGCTGGCGGCCCGCGCCGCCGGGCTGCCGGTGGACGCGGTGGTGGGGCTGGGCATCAAGGCCGTCTGGTCACCGGCCGAGCTGGCCCGCGCGGCGGACCTCGCCGCCCGGCCGGTGGGCTGGTTCACCAGCCGCACCGAGGCCGCCCGCCGGTACCTGCGGGTCGCCGGCCTCACCGGTCTGGTCGCCCCGGACCACCCGATGGTCGACGCCGGTCTGCGTCAGGTCGACGGCCGGTGGCGGCTCGCGATGGACACCGCCGCGTTCGCCGTCGGTGCGCCCGACCTGGCCGCGCTGCTCGCGGCGACCGACGTGCCGGTGGTGCTGGCCCGCGGGGAGCACGACCCGATGGTCACCGACGCGCAGCTCAAGGAGTACGGCGTACCGGTCGCCACGCTGCCCGGTCTCGGGCACAACGCGCACCTGGAGGACCCGGCGGCCGTGCTGGAGCTGCTGGAGCCGTACCGCTGATCGGCTAGGCGGGCGCGGGCGCGGGTACCTCCCGCGCCGATGCCAGCTCCTGGCGGGCGGCGGTCAGGAACCCCTCGGCGTACGACTCGGCGGGGAAGTCCCCCAGGTAGCGACGGCGGGTGACCCAGCGGGCGTCGGCCAGCGGGTCGGTGTCCAGCAGGGCGGTGAGCACGGCGTCCACGTTGGACATGTCGCGCCGCAGCACGTAGCCCGAACCGGCCAGCGGGAAGCGTTCGGTGAACAGGTCGCCCTCGCCGCCCATGTCGGTGACGGCGTACGGCTTGCCGGAGTAGAGGTAGTCGGAGATCACCCCGGAGACGTCGGAGACCAGCGCGTCCGAGCGGTTGACGCACTCGGTCAGGCTCAGCTCACGGGCCGCCGCGCCGAACACGTGCTGCCGGCCGGTGCGGGCGCGGTCGGCGGCCAGCAGTTCGGTGAGCCGGCCCAACTGGCGCGCCGACGCGGGGTTCTGCGTCGTGTACGGGTGCGCCCGAAGGATCACCGTCGCGCCGCGCTCCAGCAGCCGCCGCAGCAACTCCTCGGCCACCGGCAGCGAGCAGTAGTCGGCGTCGGCGTGGTGCCCGGTCCAGGTCGGGGTGTAGAGCACCGTGGGGTGCGCGAGGCCCCGCGCCGGCTCCTGGCGTACCTCGATCGACTCGACCTGGGGACGGCCCACCACGACGAACTTCTCCGCCGGGATCCGTACGCCGGCGCGGGCGTACCTGTCGATCGCCGCCGGTCCGGCCACGAAGATCCGGTCGAAGATTCCCGAGACCGGGTTGGCGCTGGGTGCCTTGTCGCTGTCGCCGTGGTGCAGTTGGACGTGGGTGAGCTGGGTGAACCGGATGCAGTGGCTGTTCTTCGCCCCGTGGTTGACGTAGAAGGCCACCCGCAGGCTCGGCACCAGTGCCTCGTCCATCGCGCGCAGGGTGGGGCAGTAGACCACCGGCGCGTCGGTGGCCGCGGCGAGCGGCGCGAGGAACTCCGGCTCACGGACCAGCACCAGGAAGGGCCGGCCGATCCGTTCCAGGTACGGCAGCCACATGGTGACCTGGTACTCGGAGCCGGGCGGCGCGGAGAAGTAGAGCAGGAACTCCGGCTGGTGCCGGCGTAGCGCGCGGGCGACCTGCCCACCGCCGGCGGCCGGACGGAACCGCCGCTTGGCCAGGTCCAGTGCGACCGCCCCGGCGCCGGCGGCCAGCAGCAGGCTGGCGGCGAGCGCCACCACGGCCGGCAGGGTCAGCGCGGCGGCGACCGCGACCACGGCGAGCAGCCCGAGCAGGGCGACGCCGAGGCGGTCGGCGATCAGCGGGGTCCAGGCGCGTACCGGCAGGTTGGCCGCCCGGATCTCCAGGTTGCCCGCGGTGCGCAGCGGCCCCACCAGCAGCACCAGCCCCAGCAGGACCAGCGCCGTGGCGGCCAGCGCCGGATCGAACCCGTCGTCGAGCCGCCGTGAGTAGCCGACCAGGACCGCCGCGGCGATCAGCGTGGTCTCGGCCACCAGGTCGGCGCCCGGTCGGATCCGCTGCTCGGCGGCCGCCGCCAGCAGCGCGGCGACGGCCAGCGCGAGGCCCCACCCGGTGCCGCCGGTGAGGGCCAGCACCACGAAGGCCAGTACGGCGAGCCCGGTGCTCAGGCACCGGGCGGCCAGCTTGCGAACCAGGTCACCACGCATGTCGCTCCGTTCGCCGCCCTCGGTGTCGCGGTGCCGCCGGCGTCAGTTCGCGGACGCCGCGGCCGGCGTCTCGGACCGGTCCGGACCGGCCTGGGCCGGCACGGACGGGCCGTCACCGGGCGTCCGGCGTACGTCGATGACCTGACCGGTCAGGTCGGAGATCAGCACGTCGAGCGAGGACTGGGCGACGGCCTCCGCCGCCAGCAGGGTGTTCTCCGGCTCCTCGCCGAAGGCCCGGGTACGCATGGGGGTGGCCGTCCGCTCCGGGTTGATGCAGTTGACCCGTACGCCGACGTCGGCCCACTCGTCGGCGAGCGCCTGGGTCAGGTTGACCAGGGCGGCCTTGGTGGACGAGTAGAGGGCGTAACGGGCCCGACCCCGGGTGTACGAGCTGGAGGTGTAGAGCAGGAGCTGACCCTTGGTCTGCTGCAGGTACGGAAGGGCCTGCCGGGCGATGGTCACCGGACCGACGAAGTTGACCTGCAACACCCGGTCCATCGTCTCCTCGTCCATCTCGGCCAGGGCGCCCCGCTCCAGGATCCCGGCGGTGACCACCACGTGGTCGATCCGGCCGGTGGCCTCGAAGGCGGTCGTCAGCGCGGCCTCGACGTCCTCGGCGCGCTCGACGTGGGTGCCGGTGGTGGAGCGGCTGAACGGAAAGACCTGCGCGCCGTAGCGTCGCGCCAGCTCGGTCAGCTCGTGGCCGATCCCGTAGCTGCCGCCGAACACCACGATCGTCCGGCCGGTCAGCTCCTCGGTGTAGCTGCGGTGGTCGGTCAGCCGGGGCGCCTGCGCCGCCGCCAGTTGGAAGAGCTTGTCCGCCAGGTGCACGTCGACCGGGTGGGTGACCTTGATGTTCTCGTCCGAACCGTCGATCACCTTGATCGGGGTGCCCGGCAGGTACCGCAGCACCACGCCGCAGTCGTCGGTGGCGGCGAAGTCGGGGTCGTCCTCGGCGATCCGGTACGCCTCGCGGATGGTGGGGGAGCGGAACGCCTGCGGGGTCTGTCCCCGGCGCAGCCGGGAGCGCACCGGGATGTCGGTGATGCAGTCGTTCTCGTCCACCTGGATGATCGTGTCGGCGGAGGGGATGGCGACGTCGACGGCGGAGTAGGTCCAGAGCGCGTTCACGCACTCGCGGACGATCCGGCCGCTGAGCAGCGGGCGGACGGCGTCGTGGAAGAGGATGTTGCAGTCGGCCGGGCCGACGGCGTCGAGCGCGATCCGGGTGGTCGCGTTGCGGGTGTCGCCGCCCTCGATCACCTTGGTGACCTTGCGCAGGCCGGCCTTCTCGACGATCTGCCGGGCCTCGTCGACGTGACCGCTCGCCATCAGCACGATGATCTCGTCGATCTCCGGAGCGGCCTCGAAGACCGCGAGGGTGTGCTCGATGATCGGCTTACCGGCGATCTTGAGGAGCTGCTTGGGGATGCCGAGGCCCAGCCGGGTCCCGGTGCCGCCGGCCAGCACCACGGCCACTGTCCGCGAGGGCCGCCACGGTGCGGGGGTCTCCGTTGCGGCGTCCGGGCCAGTGGTCTGGTCCTGCGTCATTGCCGGATCCTCACTCTCAGGGTTGCGTTAACGGAAGGTTCCGCCCGAGCGGCGACGGAATGAACCTTAACGCGCGGACCGCGCCGCCCCAACGCGGGCGACGCGGTCCTGGTTGCCGTGTCGATGCCGGGGGTTGGCCGGCACTCTACTTGCTGTTCGCGTACGCCTCGTACGCGCGGATGACCTCGTCGGTGGGGCCGTCCATCCGGATAAGGCCCGATTCCAGCCAGATCGTCCGTTCGCAGGTGTCCCGTACGGAGGAGAGCTGGTGGCTGACCAGGAACACCGTGCCGGCGCCCTCGCGCAGCTCACGGACGCGCTGCTCGCTGCGCTTGCGGAAGCCCTTGTCGCCGGTGGCGAGCGCCTCGTCGATGAGCAGCACGTCGTGCTTCTTGGCGGCGGCGATGGAGAACCGCAGCCGGGCCGCCATGCCCGACGAGTAGGTGCGCATCGGCAGGCTGGCGAAGTCACCCCGCTCGTTGATCCCGGAGAACTCGATGATCCCCGCGGCCTGCTTGGCGACCTCGTCGGGGTGCATGCCCATCGCCAGGCACCCCAGCACCACGTTGCGCTCACCGGAGAGGTCGTTGAGCAGCGCGGCGTTCACCCCGAGCAGCGACGGCTGCCCCTGGGTGTGGATCGCGCCCCGGTTGACCGGCAGCAGACCCGCGATGGCCCGCAGGATGGTGGACTTGCCCGAGCCGTTGCTGCCGATCAGCCCGATCGCCTCGCCCCGGTACGCGGTGAACGACACGCCCTTGACGGCGTGCACCTCCCGCACGTTCGGCGCGTTGGTGCGCTTGACCAGCCGGCGCAGCGCCGCCACCGGCGTGGTGCCACCGGTGGCGCCCTGGTGGACCCGGTAGATGATGTGCGCGTCGTCCACCACCACGGTGGGGATCCGCTCGGGCGTCAGCACCGGCAGGGAGACGGTCGCCTCGTCGGCGGCCGACAGGGAATCAACCACGGCCGTACTCCTGTTCGCCGCGCCAGAAGTAGATGTAGCCGCCGACCCCGGCCACCAGCGCCCAACCGGCGGCGACCAGCCAGAGCTGGGTCAGCGACTCGTTGAGCAGTGGCGCCTGCTCGAGCAGCGCGTACCGGGCCAGCTCGATGTAGACCAGCAGCGGGTTGAACTGGACCAGCGTCGTCGCCCAGCCGGGCAGCCGCTCGAAGAGGCTGACGTTGTAGAGGACGCCGGAGCCGTACATCCAGGTGCGCATGACGAACGGCATGACCTGCTTGAGGTCGCTGGCCTTGGAACCCAGCCGGGCGACCAGCAGCACGACGCCGGCGTTGAAGACCGCCTGCAGCAGCAGCGCCGGCACCAGCAGCAGCCAGTCCCAGGTGATCGGCTCCCCGGTGACCAGCACGATGCCGATCAGCACCACCATCGACGCCAGGAGTTGCTGGAACTGGGTCACGGTGGTGGACAGCGGCAGGCTGGCCCGGGGGAAGTGCAGGGCCCGGATCAGCCCGAGGTTGCTGCTGATCGACTGGGTGCCGGCCAGGACCGCGCTCTGGGTGAAGTTGAAGATGAACAACCCGGTGGTCAGGTACGCGATGAAGTTCGGGATGCTCTTCTGATCCAGCACCACCCCGAAGATCAGGTAGTAGACCGCGGCGTTGGTCAGCGGGGTGAGCACCTGCCAGAGCTGGCCCAGCTTGGCATTGCTGTAGGACGCGACCAGCTTGGCGTTGGCGTACGCGGCGATGAAGTGCCGGTAGGCCCAGAGTCGGCGGCTGTACTCGACGAGGGTGGGTCGCTCACCGGCGACCCGTAGCCCGTGCCGAGCGGCCAGCTGCGCCTGGGTCAGGCCCGTGTCAGGGTCGACCAGCGCGGTGGTGGCCATGGAAATGGCACTCCGATCTTTCGTGCAGACGGGTTGCTCGCGACGATGGAATCCTAGTGGGAGTTGTGCGCGGGACGCCGCCTCGTCGCTGCGTGGACAGTAGTCCGAAACACGTCGGGACGCAACCGTACCGTCGTTGCGCTACTGTAGCGGGCGTGACCTGCGAGAAGAGTCCTCGGTGACGACCGAGAAGAGGCGCGCACCGGCCGGCGCGGCGGTGCTGCGCGACGAGATCACCACGGCCATCCGGCGCGCCCTCATGCAGGAGCTGGCCGCGGTCGGCTACGGCCGGCTCTCCATCGAGGCGGTGGCCCGCCGGGCTGGCGTCAGCAAGACGGCGGTCTACCGCCGGTGGAGCTCGAAGCTCGACCTGGTGGTGGAGATCGTCGCCGCCGCCGCGCACGGCAAGCTGCCGGTGCTGGACACCGGCACCCTGCGCGGCGACCTCGCGCTGCTGTTCCAGGCCGTGGCGCACGCGCTGCGCCACCCACTGGCGTCGCAGATCATCCCCGACCTGCTGGCCGAGGCGGCCCGTAACCCGGCCATCGACGCGACCCTGCGGCAGGTGCTGCGCACCCGCCAGCAGGAGATCGGCGGTCGCCTGGTCACCCGTGCCGTGCAGCGCGGCGAGCTGCCCGCCGACACCGATCCGGACGCCGCCGTCGATTTGATCGTCGGCCCGCTCTACTGGCGGCTCGCCATCGCCCGGCAGCCGCTCACCGACAGCTACCTGGACAACCTGGTCGAATCCGTGGCCGCCGGACTCGGCGCGACCGGCATCGTGCCGCTGCCTCGGGCGACGCCGGTATCCGGCTGACCGGGCCCGCGACACCACCCGCGACGGGGACCTGGCGGGCCGATCGCCTCCGCTAGGCTGCCCCCTTGACACCCGGCCGTCACCGAGCCGACATGCACCTTTCGCCCCCAGATCCGCCTGACGAGAAGGACGCCCGTGGCCAACGTCGACAGCATCGCCGTCGCGCCCACTGACCCGGACCCGACGCCGCGCCCCGAGCCGGTGTCCCGGGCGGGTCAGGGCCCCGACCGTAGTCCCGCCGCCCGGGTGCGCGCGCTGGTGGCCGCCGCCCCGACGCTGCTCACCGACGGGGCCGTGGTCGCGTTCGCGCTCTTCACCGTCCTCTACCACGCGGCCTTCCTGGCGGACCTGCGGCCGTCGGTGACCTTCCGGATCTGGCTGGTCGCCTGCGTGCTGCTCGCCGTGGTGGCGATCCTGCGCGGTCGCCGACGCCGGGCTGCCCTGCGAGAGGAGAACGGACCGGCCGAGCCGGCCGAGTCGACCGGCACGCCGCCTCCCCTGGACCGGCGGCTGCTGATCGGCGTGCTCGTCGCCGCCGTGGTGGCCGCGGTCAGCGCCGGAGTCGTCGGTACCGGTGCCGGGCTCTCGTGGTGGATCCCGGCGGTGGCGGGCCTGCTCGCGGCGGCCGGTGGGATCCTGCTGCTGCGTCGGGTCTGGCTGGACGGCCCGACGCCCACCTCGATCGCGCCGCTGCCCACCGCGGGGCAGTCGGCGTACGCGCTGGTCATCTCGGTGCTGGTCGGGATCTCCTCGTTCTTCCTCGCCCGGAACACCCCGGACGACGTCTACTACGTCGGGAAGTCGGTCTGGATCGCCGAGCGGGACCTGATTCCGCTCAACGACTTCCTGTTCTCCGAGAACGTCCTGCCGGCGATGGGTTCGCAACCGCCGATCCCCTCGATCGAGGTGTTCGACGGCGCGCTCGCCAACGTGCTCGGGATCCACGGCGCCTCGGCCACCTGGTACGTGATGCTGCCGATCATGGCGGTGGTGGCGGTGCTCGCGCTCTGGCGGCTGACCCAGCGTTGGGCGCCCCGGCGGCCGGTGCTCGCCTTCACGGTCGCCGTCGCGTACCTGTACCTGGTCGCCGGTGGGGACGCCGCGCTGGGCACGTTCCACCTGCCCCGGCTCTACGAGGGCAAGGGCATGTTCGTCTCGGCGGTCATCCCGCTGATGTGGCTCTACCTGACCGAGTGGTTCGACCGGCGTACCCGGCGGAGCCTGCTGCTCATCGTGGCGCTCTCGATCACCGCCATCGGCCTCACCACCACCGCCGCGATCATCCTGCCGATGCTGGTCGGCGCGGCCGGCTTCGCCATGCTGCTGGTCGGGCGCTGGAAGGTCGCCGTGGTGGCGGCGGTGGCCGCCCTCACGTACCCGATCGGCTCCCTCGTGGTGTCCCGCCTCCTGCTCGGCGCGCTGGCCGCCGACGGCGCGGACGACGCCTTCTTCGACGCGGCGTACACCTACAAGCGGACCCTGCTGTTCGGTGTGGTCGGTGTGATCTCCGGCCTGGCGCTCTGGTGTGGCCCGCTGCTGGCCCGTCGACGGACGCCCGCGCTGCTCACCGCCGGTGCGACCCTGGCGCTGAGTGTGCTGTTCGTCCCCGGCGTGCTGGAGACGTTGAGCGCGCTCAGCGGCATCTCGGTCGTGCTGTGGCGGGTGCCGTGGCTGCTCGCCCTACCGACCCTGATCGGTCTGCTCTGCACGGTTCGTGTGCCGGCCCCCACGCCGGTGCTGCGCCGCGCGGCGTCCGGAGGGATCGCGGTCCTGCTGGTCGCCTCGTTCGCGCTCTTCGCCACTCCGATGTGGTCCGCCAAGAGCTGGGTCGACGTGCACGAGCGGCCCACCTGGAAGCTGCCGCAGCAGCGCCAGTCGATCGCTTTCTGGATCAAGGGGTTGGATCGACCGCCGGGCCTGCTGCTGGCCCCGAAGACCATCATGCGAACCTCCCTGGTCGTCACCAGCCAGGTCCGGGTCGTCCTACCGCGTGACTTCTACCTCGTCGAGTACGACCTCAACTCCCAGTTCGCCAAGGACCGGCTGTTGCTCGCCGGCTTCGCCGACGGCGCCACCACCGCGACGCCGGCCGAGTTGGCGCCGGCGCTGGACCGGCTGGACGTGGGCACCATCTGCGTCTACAACGGCAACCAGTACGCCCGCGACCTGGCACCGCAGCTCGGCTACCAGGAGTTCGCGAAGCGCCGCAAACCCGGAGCGATGACCTGTTTCCGGCGGCTCGGCTGAACAAGTCGTCCCAGAAATCGGTCGGTGCCGCAACGGTGCGGCACCGACCGGTCGGCGTGGTGACCGATATGTGCGCCCGATACCCGAGCGACACCGCTGGGTGTCTTCGCGTTAAGGTCGCAGTCATCACCACCGCCCGCCGCACGGGGTCTGGATCACCGGATCCGTGGCCTGCCGCTGCGGGTGCGCGGTAGGTCATGCACGACGGGGAGTGTCACCGACGCACCGCGGGCATGCGTCCACCACGGAAATCGTAGGGAGCGAACTCGTTGTTCGGCACGTTGACAGGACGCATCGGAGTGGCCGCCCGCAGCGCGCTGCTGGTGCTGGCCTACCTGGTCATGCTCGTCGCAGGCGCCTTCGGTTGGGTCGGCCTGTTCGCCGTCGCCGGACTGGCGGCGGTGGTCGGCGAATTCGCCGTCGCCCGTTGGTCCCCGCCGTCCCAGGCGCTGCTGGAGAAGGTCGGCCTGACCTGGGCATACCGGCAGTTGACCCGGGACCTGTCGGCGGTGCTGCTGGTCGCCGCCCAGGTCGCGCTCGACGGCGTCGAGCTGAGCCTGCTGCTGATCCTGCCGGCCGCGGTGTGGGTCGTCTCGGTCTTCGCGGGCGCGCTCTCCACCATGATCGACCGTCGTAACCCGCAGTCCGCGCTGGTGCGCAACATCGAGCTGGGTCCGCTGCGTTCGGCCCCGCGCCCGCCGGCCTGGGCGGCAGCGGTCGCGGGGGAGCGGATGCCCCTGCTCAACCTGCTGCTCGTCCCGGCCGCAGTGGTCGCGGCGGTGCGGCACGAGACGACGCCGTACTTCATCGCCGCCGCGGTGACGGTGGCGGCGACCGGGGTGGTGGGCGCGATCATCGCCCTCACCTGGCTGCGTGGTCGGGGCTCCGGCCAGGGTCCGCTGCTGCCGGCCGTGCAGCGCTGGCTCGACACGTACCGGCCCGAGGTGGCGCTCTACTTCGCCGGCCCCGCCAAGGACGTCTACCAGGCCAACATGTGGCTCGCACCGACCGAGGCGCTGAACCAGCGCGCGGTGGTGCTGATGCGCAGCCGGGAGGCGTTCGCCGAACTGGCCGACACCCGGCTGCCGGTGCTCTGCGTACCGGCCGGGGTGGACTTCATGAACCTCGAACTCGGCAGCGTCCGCGCAGCCCTCTACGCCGCGAACGTCGGCGCGAACATCCACATGCTGCGCGAGCCCGGCATGAAGCACGTCTTCGTGGGGCACGGCGACAGCGACAAGCAGGCCAGCGTCAACCCCTACAGCAAGGTGTACGACGAGGTCTGGGTCGCGGGTCTGGCCGGTCGGGAGCGGTACGCCCGTGCCGGGGTGGGCGTGCTCGACGCGGACATCGTGGAGATCGGCCGGCCGCAGTTGGCCGGCGTGCACACCTTCGGGGCCGAGTCGGTGGACCGTCCGTTCACCGTGCTCTACGCGCCCACCTGGGAGGGCTGGCTCGACGACGACCCGTACCACACCTCGCTGGTGCTGATGGGTGAGCGGATCGTCAAGGGCCTGCTGGCGAGCAACCCCCGGGTGCGTCTGGTCTACAAGCCGCACCCGCTCACCGGGTCCCGGTCGAAGGCGGCCCGGGCCGTGCACGACCGGATCGTGGAGGCGATCCGGGCCGCCGGCGGCAACCCCAACGCGGCGTCCCTGGACGGCACCGCGCACCTGGTGGTGACCGGCCGTACGCCCGCGCTGTTCGACTGCTTCAACCAGACCGACCTGCTGATCAGCGACGTGTCCAGTGTGGTCTCGGACTTCGTGCAGAGTCAGCGGCCGTACGTGGTGGCCAACCCGGCCGGCCTGCCGGAGGACGAGTTCCGCCGGGAGTACCCGACCGCGCGGGCCGCGTACCTGCTCTCCGCCGACTGCGGTGAGCTGGAGAAGATCGTGGCGGTGACCCGGGCCGGCGACGACCCGATGACCGAGGCGCGCCGCGACCTGAAGACCTACCTGTTGGGTCCGGCGGAGGCCAACCCGATGGACCGGTTCGCCGAGGAGATCACCCGGCTCTGCCGCTGACCTTCACGCACCGCGTTCCCGCGCCCGGCCCGACACCCGTCGGACCGGGCGCGGTCCGGTCCGGGGCGAAGACGGTGGCTCAGTCGAGCAGGGCGGCGACCGAGTCGGCGACCGGGGTGTCCACCGGCAACGCCCGTACCGTCACCACCGCGCTCAGCGGCAGCGGCCCGTACAGGTGGGGAAAGAGTTGCCCGCCACGCGACGGCTCCCAGCGCAGGGCGTCACCGAGGCGGTCGGCGTCCACGCCCAGCAGGGTGAGGCCGGTGGCGCCGGAGAAGTGCCGGCGGGCCGTCTCCACCACCTGGTCGGCGGCGGAGAGGTGGATGAAACCGTCCTGGCGGTCCACGGCCGAGCCGGCGACGACACCGGCGGCCTGGGCGTCATCCCACTCCACGGTCGGCAAGAGCTTGTAGATCACCTCCGCAGACTACGTTGCCCGCGTTTCGGCCGTACCGCCGCCGACGCCGGTCGCCGCCCGGCATGCTCAGGTGGACCGGCCGGAAAGGGATGGACGATGGCGAGCTACGACGACGACTGGACCGACACCCAGCGCGGGCTGTACGACGAGTGCTACCGGGCCGGCGGCGAGTGGGCCGAGGACCCGGACACCCCGTCCGACGACGTGCAGCACGTGATCAACCTGGCCGAGGCGGACGACGACGCCTTCGACGACGCCGAGATCGACTTCCCGCCCCTGGTCGACGCCGTCACCCAGGCCAGCGGCGTCAACGTCACCAGCGTGCCCGCCCGGCACGACGATCCCGGTTTCCGGGGCTTCGCCGACGGGGTCCGGGACGCGGTCGCCGACGACGTGTTCGGTCTGTAGCGGATCCGACCGGGAGGCGGCTCTCCCGCTCGGGACGGGCTTCTGCCACCATTCGCAGGACGGCTGCGACGGATGGGGGCACGGTGCGGATCCTGCTGGTGGAGGACGACCGCCGGGTGGCCGCCGCGCTCTCCGCCGCACTGACCCGTCGTGGCTACCAGGTCGAGCACGCCGCCACGGTCGCCGCCGCGCTCTCCGCCGCCCCCTGCGACCTGGTGCTGCTCGATCTGACCCTGCCCGATGGCGACGGCACCGAGGTGTGCCGGGAACTGCGCCGGCGCAGCAGCCAACTCGGCATCATCGCGGTCACCGCGCGGGGTGAGGAGCGTGACCGGGTCCTCGGGCTGCGCCTGGGCGCGGACGACTACGTGGTCAAACCGTTCTCGATGGTGGAGTTGCAGGCCCGGATCGAGGCGGTGCTGCGCCGGGCCGCGAACGCCGCCCCCGAGCGGCACCTGATCGAGGCGGGGGCGGTGCGCATCGACGTGGCCGCCCGCACGGTGACGGTGGCGGGGCGCGCGGTGACGCTGACCCGCAAGGAGTTCGACGTGCTGCTGTCGCTCGCCCGCCAGCCGGGGGTGGCGGTGCCCCGCGACCGCATCCTGCTCGACGCCTGGGGTACCACCTGGGGCGATCCGCACACCGTCGAGGTGCACGTCGGCTCGTTGCGCGGCAAGCTGGGCGACGCGCGGCTGGTGGAGACCGTCCGCGGGGTCGGCTACCGGCTGCGCGATGCGTGAGGGGACGCCGTGCGCCGCCGACTGGTGATCAGTTACCTGCTGCTGATGGTGCTCGTCCTCGTCGCGCTGGAGAGCCCGCTCGCGGTCACCCTGGCCAGTCGGGAGACCGAGCGGGTACGCGCCGACCGGCTCGCCGACGCCACCCGGTTCGCCTCGCTGGCCGGTCCGGCGCTGCGCGGGGGTGAACCCGGCCCGATCGGCGCGGAGCTGCGCAGCTATGACGAGCTGTACGGGATCGGCGCGGCGGTGGTCGACCGGGACCGGGGCATCGTCGTCGACTCGGCGAGCTGGCGGTCCACCGGGACGGCCACGGTGCTGGACGTCGCTCTGGCCGGGCAACAGTCCAGCGCACCCGAATCGGTCTGGCCCTGGTCCGCCGGCCCGGTGGTGGTGGCGGTGCCGATCAACGACGGCGGTGAGGTCCTCGGCGCGGTGGTGATCGTGACGCCGGCCGGCGAGATCCGCCGGGCCGTCACCACCTGGTGGCTGCTGCTCACCCTGGCCGGCCTGCTCGTGGTGCTGGCCTGCGTGCTCACCGCGTTCGGCCTGGCCGGCTGGGTGCTGCGCCCGGTCACCGAGCTGGACGCGGTCACCCACGAGATCGCCGAGGGCGACCGGGGCGCCCGCGTGCAGCACCGACTCGGTCCGCCGGAGCTGCGCCGCCTCGCGGCCAGCTTCAACCACATGGCCGACGTGGTCTCCGACGTGATGGACCGGCAGCGGGCGTTCGTCGCGCACGCCAGCCACCAGCTGCGTAATCCGCTCACGGCGCTGCGGTTGCGGGTGGAGGAGCTGGGTCCCAGCCTCACCGATCCGGACGGACGCGCCGAGCACCGGCTGGCGTTGGAGGAGACCGACCGGTTGGCGCTCGTGCTCGACGCGCTGCTCACCCTGGCCCGGGCCGAGCGCGAGGAGAACGAGCGGCTCACCGTGGACGCCGCCGCCGTGGCCGCCTCCCGGGTGGCCGCGTGGGCGCCGTTGGCCCGCCACCGGTCGGTCGCGCTGCGCCTGGCCACCAGCGACGCCCCGGCGTACGCGCGGACCGTGCCGACCGCCGTCGACCAGGCGCTGGACGCCCTGATCGACAACGCGGTGAAGTTCAGCGGGGCCGGCGGGGCGGTGACGGTGACGGTGGCCCGCCGCGACGACGGGGTCCTGCTGGAGGTACGCGACACCGGCCCGGGAATGACCGAGAGTCAGCTCCGCCAGGCCACCGAGCGGTTCTGGCGAGCCCCGGACGCGCAGAACGTCGACGGCGCCGGGCTCGGCCTGACCATCGTCGCCGTGCTGGTGGACGCCTCCGACGGGCGGCTCACCATGCGTGCCGGCACCCCGCGCGGGCTGGTGGCCGGCCTGTGGTTCCCGGCGGCCGAGCCGGTGGCGGAGCCGGCGGAGGGTGACCCGGCCGCCGACCGGTGGCCCACCCCGGCGCGCTAGCGGTCCGGCGACTCAGGGCGCAGCCGCCGCGAGCGACCGGCAGCTCAGGCGCGGGCGCCCCGGCAGCCCGGCCTCTCAGGGCTTCGCCGCCCGGTACCAGGCGGCGGCGCCCGGGTGCAGCGGCAGCGGCGCGGTGGCGATCGCCGAGCGGGGGCTCATCCGTCCCGCCGCCGGATGCGCCGCGCCCAACTCGGCCCGACGCTCCATCAGCAGTCGGGTCACGTCCCGGACCAGCGGCTCCGGCAGGTTCGCCCGCACGATGAGGTAGTTCGGGTCGGCCACCGTGGTCACCGGGTTCATCCCGTACACCGAGCGGGGGATGTCCCGGGAGACGTAGACCTGCCCGTAGCGGGCGCGCAGCGGCTCCGTCCACTCGCCCAGGTCGACGATCCGGGTGGCGCTGCGCCCGGCCAACTCCTCGATGCCCCGTACCGGCAGACCACCGGAGAAGAAGAACGCGTCGACGCGTCCGGAGCGCAGGGCGTCGACCGAGTCGTCCAGGCCGAGCCGTTCGCGGTGTACCGCGTCGCCGCCGAGCCGGGCCACCTCCAGCAGCCGGGTGGCGGTGATCTCGGTGCCGGAGCCGGCCGCGCCCACGGAGACCCGCCGGCCGCGCAGGTCGCCGACCGTACGGATCGGCCCGCCGTCGGTGGTGACCAGGTGCAGTTGGTCGTCGTACACCCGGGCCACCGCGTCCACCGACGGGTTCTCCGCGGGGTTGGTCGGCAGCACGTCGGCCTGGGTGAAACCCAGTTCGGCGGCGCCCGAGCCGACCAGGCGGACGTTCTCCGCCGAGGCCGCGGTGACCACCACGCTGGCCCGTACCCCGGGCAGTTCGCGGTTGAGGATGGTCGCGAGGGACTGCCCGAACGCGTAGTAGACGGCGGTCGGGCTGCCGGTGGCGATCCGGATCTCCACGGGCTCGCCCCTGTCGTCCCGGCAGCCGGCGACGGTCAGGGCCACGACCAGCGCCAGCGCCGCCGCCCACCCGTGGCGTCGACGGGCCCGAGGCGACGAGGTACGACTCACGCGGTGCACTGTGCGCGCTCCGGCTGGCCCGCGCAAGCCCGTACCTGTCAGTCCCGCCGGTGCGGGCTCTCGCTCAGCAGGCCGGGCGTCGGTCCGGCGTCGGCACCCCGTCGCGCGCCGGCTCCATCGACGCGCTGCGCAGGATGCGCTCCCGGTCCGGTCCGTCGGCCACGCTCACCAGGAAACAGCCGGTGCCCGGGCGGAGCGCGGCCGGCACGTCGAGCACGGCCGCGCTGCGGATCAGTACGGCGGCCAGCTCCCGGTCGGTGAGCCGCACACCGAGGATGTGCCGCCGTACGTGCCGCCCGCCGGCCAGCAGCGCCGACCGCCACGCCGCCGCCGCGAGGCGGGACACCCACCGGCGGCGGGCCGGCGAGGCGCCCGGCACGGGACCGCCCAGCAGCTCCCGACGCCCCTGCCACCAACCGGCGTCCATCAGCCGGGTGTACGCGCCCCGGTGCTCCGGCGGTACCCAGAGCCGGTGCAGCTCGTAGCGACGGCGCAGTCCACCGACCGCCACCTCCTGGCTGACCGGGATGTCGAGGCGGGCGAGCAACTGCCGCATCCGCTGCGCGGCGTCCTCCCGGTTGAACTCGACCCCCGGCGCGTGCGACGGCAGCGCGGCGGTCGACCGGCCGCCCCGCGGCGGCGCGGTGCAGCGCAGCAGGCAGGCCGCCTCGAACGCGTCGCCCAGGGTCAGCCAGTCCAGCGGGGGTGGTGTCGCCGGCGGGCGGGGCCGGTCGAGCAGGGCGGGGTCGCGGGCCAACTGAAGGCTCCCTCGTCGGAGTCTGGGTTCCCCTACCGTGGCCCCTGCGCGGCCGTTACGGAACGTGTCCTGCCCAGCCTTGAGGAAATCTTGCGGCTCTCGCTCCGCTACAGGTCGGTGACCACCAGATCCACCTGCCGTACCCGCCCGGCGGCGGACGGTTCCTCCACCACGGTGTGCTTCAGCTCGCGCAGGATGCCGACCAGCTCGCGGGCGGTGCGCGGCCGGGCGTCGGCGAGGAGCAGATCGCGGACCAGCCGGCCCTTTGTCGCCTTGTTGAAGTGGCTCACCACCGAACGGACCGGCACGCCGTCGACCTCCCGCTCGTGCAGCACCCGCACGGTCACCGTCCGTTCGGCCAGCTCACCGCGCGGCGTCCAGGTGGCCGCGTACGCGCCGGAGCGCAGGTCCAGCACCGGGCCCGGACCGGCCGCGCCGGCCAGGACCGGCGTCAACTCCCTGCGCCAGTACGCCGACAGCGCCCCGACGTCCGGCAGGCGGACCCCGATCGGGCAGCGGTACGGCGGGATCCGGTCGGCGAGGCGTACCGCGCCCCACAGCCCGGAGCTGATCAGGATCGACCGGCGGGCCGCCCGCAGCGCCGCCGGTGGCAGCGTGGACAGCTCCAGCGCCTCGTAGAGCACGCCGGTGTAGAGCCGCTCGGCCGGTGCGGTCGCCGCCTCCCGCAGCCGGGCGTTGCGGCGCAGCTCGCCCCGCTGACCGTCGCTGAGCCCGAGCGTGGCCAACGCCGCCGCCTCATCGGGCCCCGCGCTGAGCGCCACGAGCGCGTCGAGCACCCGCTCGCGGGCCGGGTTCAGCTCCGGCAGCGATAGCTTGTCCGGCGTCCACCGCCGTCCGGTGCCGGCGTCGGCCTTGCCCTCCGAGGGCGGCAGCAGGATGAGCATCGGGTCTCCTCGGACGGGTACGGCGGCGGCCCGGCCAGCGTACGACCCGTCCTCACCGCCAGGGCCGCACCGGGGTGTCGGGGTGGTACACGCGATAGCCGCCCACCTCGCGGACCGGTGCGGCGTCGGGCCGGTCGGCGAGCAGCCGGCGTAGCCGCCGCTCCATCGGCGAGTCGACCTCCACCACGTAGCCCGGCCGCGCGGCCCGCCCGACCTGCCGCCAGTACGGCCGGTAGCGGTTCTGCCCCGGGGACAGGTCGCCGTCGAGCACCCCGCAGACCACCGTCTCGTCGGTGTTGAAGATCAGCCGGTTGCAGGTCCAGTAGTCCCCGTACACCTCGTGGGGTCCGTCGGCGCGCAGCGCGGCGGCCAACTCCCGGGCCTGGCGCTCCTCGGTGCGCGACGCGGCCGTGCCGCCGATCGCGAAGAGCACGGTGACCACCAGCGTCGTCGCGGCCAGCGTCGCCAGCACGGCGGCGGCCAACGCGCCGGTCAGCCGGCCGAGCACGCCCGCCGTGCCCCGCCCGCCGGCCACGCCCGCCGCCCAGAGCGGCCAGAGCACCGCCGGCAGCGACAGTTGCAGCACCGACAGGTAGCGGGCGTTGTCCAGTGGGCTGGTCGCGGCGAGCGGGCTGCGCACGTACGACAGCAGGGTCAACGCCGCGCCGACGACCAGCGCGAGCTGCACGACCGGGCCGACCCGCGCGGCCCGTGGCGTGCCCCCGGCGGCCGGCGTGCCCGCGGCCCGGCGGTACGCGACGAGCGCGAGCACCGCGGCGGCCACCAGCAGCGCCGGGTAGAGCAGCCCGAACCACTGCTGCCAGCGGCCGCACCCGTCGACCGGGCAGAGTCCGTGCGCCAGCGGCACCCCCTCCAGCAGACCGCCGGAGATCCGGTCGGACCACGGCGGCAGTGGGCCGGCCTTGGTGCTGACCTCCCGGAACACCGTCAGCGAGTCCTCACCCGGCCCGGCCCGCAGGTTGTCGACGACCATCGGCGCGATCCCGACCACGAACCCCGCCACCAGCAGCAGCCCGGACCAGCCGAGCAGTTCCCGCCGCACCGCCCAGAGCAGGGCCAACGCGGCGACCGCCAGGTACGGCAGGATCAGCCAGTCGGACCAGGCGGCCAGCCCGGCCAGCAGCCCGAACAGCGCGACGGCGAGCCGGCGGTGGCGTACCGACCCGGCGGCCAACCCCACCACGATCAGCAGCATCAACAGCACCGCCGGTTTGACCTCCGGCCGGCCGCCGACCACGGTGAGCTGGTCACGCACCACCCGCTCGGGTCCCAACGCCAGCAGGCCGACCACGAGGACGGCGAACCACGGCGCGTAGAGGCGACGGGTGAGCCGGTACCCGAGCCAGAGGAAGATCGCGTACAGGGCGAGCATCGGCAGCCGCAGCACCGGCCAACTCGGCCCGAACACGGCGAGCAGCGGCGCGGCCAGGTACGACTCCAACATCCCCATGTAGTGCTGGCCGTACAGGAAGACGGGATGCTCCCGACCCTGCCCGATGTGCAGGGCGGCCAGCCCGAAGGTCGCCTCGTCGCTGTTCGACACCGGCACCGTGTACAACGTCAGGACCAGCCGGTACCCGACGCCGACCAGCCCGAACAGCAGCGCCACGAGCGCCGGCCGGTCGAGTCGCGGACGCCACCGCCCGCGGTGCTGCTCTGGATGCGACACGACCACGCCCCCGTCGTCGTCCCGACCGGAGTGTTTCACGGACGGCGGGTCGGTCGGGCCGGTTCGGCTCAGCCGGCTCGGCTCGGCTCTGTGGCGGGGGTTCGGGGCGTGCCCGCGGGCCCGGGGTGCGGGCCGGCTCGGTGGCCGGGGTTCGGGCCGTGCTCGCGTGGCCGACTCCGGCGACGTGTGGCAGGGTTGGCGGGTGCCACCCACACCCGCCGGCGAACTTGCCGTGCCGAACCTGCACCGGGCCGCGCGGATCGAAGACGCCGTGCACCAGCTCGTGGAGCGTCGGCTGCGCCGGACCGGTTGGCGGATCAACATCGTGGCGTACACCGGCTACGGCCGCCCCGGCTGGGTGCGCGTGATGTGCCGGGTGCTGCTCGGTCGTCCGGACACCCGCCAGCGCGGTCGGCTGGAGAAGGTCCGTGGCTGGCGCAGCTTCACCACGCTGCCCGCCAAGCACGTCACCGTGCACATCGAGGCCGGCGGGGTACGGCACGAGGCCCAGGCGGACCGCAGCGGCTTCGTCGACACGCTCGTCGAAGCCGACCTGCCGCCCGGCTGGGGCACCGTACGGCTCAGCGTCCCCGACGCCGAGCCCGTCGACGCCCCCGTGCGCATCCTCGACCCGGACGTCAAGTTCGGCATCCTCTCCGACATCGACGACACGGTCATGGTGACGGCGCTGCCCCGACCGCTGCTCGCCGCGTGGAACACCTTCGTCCTGGACGAGCACGCCCGCGCCGCCGTACCCGGCATGGCGGTGCTCTACGAGCGGCTGGTCACCGCGCACCCCGGCGCGCCGGTCTTCTACCTCTCCACCGGCGCGTGGAACGTCGCGCCCACGTTGACCCGGTTCCTGTCCCGGCACCTCTACCCGGCCGGGCCGCTGCTGCTCACCGACTGGGGTCCGACCGCCGACCGCTGGTTCCGCAGCGGCATGGAACACAAGCGCTCCACCCTCGCGCGGCTCGCCAAGGAGTTCCCCGACGTGCGTTGGCTGCTGGTCGGCGACGACGGCCAGCACGACCAGGAGATCTACCGGGAGTTCGCCGCCGCCCACCCGGAGAACGTCGCCGGGGTGGCCATCCGCAGGCTGTCCCCGACCCAGTCGGTGCTGGCCGGTAGCCTGCCCGCCCCGGCGGGCCGCCCATCCTCGGGGCCGGTGGGGCAGAAGTGGCTGTCCGCGCCGGACGGCGCCGGCCTGTGGCAGCTGCTCCGCGACGCCGGCCTGGTCTGACCCTCCACCGGGAACGCGAAACCCCCGGGCGCCGCGACTCCTGCGGCACCCGGGGGTTCTTCTGCGCGTACTACATCAACGAGGGGGCGCCCCAGGTGACGGTGCCGATGGCGCCGTTGCCCGGGTAGAGGGTCATGGTGCCGTTGCTTCTGCGACGGACCACCAGGTCGACCTTTCCGTCGTTGGTGACATCGCCAAGGCCACTGATGTCGAAGTCCCGGCACAGGCCGCAGACCAGGACGCGGGGACCCCAGACCGGGGTCCCGCTGGCGGCGGTGTTGGGGTAGACCCACATGTCACCGGTGCCCGCGTTGCGCATGACCAGGTCCTGTTTGCCGTCGTTGTTGGCGTCCTCGATGTTCACGTGGTCGTACCCACCGCAGGAGGAGCAGAGCAGGATCCGGTTGCTCCAGGTGATGGCGCCACCAGGTGTGCCGTTGCCCAGGTACGCGTACATGTCGCCGGTGCTGTTCTCCCGCACGAACAGGTCGGTCTTGCCGTCCTTGTTCACGTCGGCCAGGTCGGACGTGCCGAAGTTGAAGCAGCCGCCACAGACCAGCTGCCGCGTACCCCAGACCGGGTCGCCGGTGGCGACGGTGTTCGGATAGACGTACATGTCGCCGGTGCTCTTCTGGCGCATGAGGAGGTCCAGCTTGCCGTCGTTGTTGGCGTCGCCGATGTTGAACGAGTCGTAACCACCGCACCTGGCGCAGACGACGATGCCGGCGTCGAACGTCAGGTTGCCGTCCAGGTTCGTCCCGCGGCGCAGGAGCACGTCGCCGTTGCCCTGCTTGATCAGCATGTCGGTCCGGCCGTCACCGGTGACGTCGCGGATGTTCGGCGCGATGACCTGTTGGGCGTAGTTGCCCGGGGCGCTGGCCTCGGCCGGGTTCAGGGCGCGGTCCCAGTGCTGGACGTTGCTGATCTGGCCCGAGTAGTACGAGCTCGGTGCGCCGTTGTAGCGGTAGTGACCGATCACGAAGCGCCCGGTGCTCGGCCAGGACACCGCGGCGGGGTGCTGTGCCGTACCCGCGAGGTTGTTGTTGACGTACAGGGCCATCGTGCTGGTGGTCGCGTTGTAGGTCGCGACCAGGTGCGTCCACACGCCGAGTTGGGCGTTGGGGGCGCTCACGGCCTGGTCGTACGACCAGCCGTCACTGTCGGAGCGGGCCATCCCGAACCGCCAGGTGTTGTCACTCTGCTCCTGCCAGAGGATGAACCGGGCGGAGCGCGACCCCTCCTCGGAGAGGATGATCTTGCCGGCGGTGGTGGGCTTCACCCAGGCGGCGACGCTGAACGACTTCGTGGTGTCGATCAGCACCGGACTGGCGGCGCTGACCAGGCTGCCGGTGCCGCTGGCGTCCACGCCCGTGCCGGTGGCATCGCTGTTGAGCCGTAGGTCCGGGCTGAAGAGGTCACCTTCGTGCCACTTCGCGTTGCCGGTGCCGGTGAGGGTGATGCCGCCGGAGGTGTCGGCCGCGGTCGCCGCCGTGCCCCCTGCCCCGCCGTCGTTGAGCGGCCAGGTGTGCTTCGCGGTGACCAGACCCTGGGCCTGCTGGGTGGCGATGGTGGGCGTGGTGCCCAGGCCGCTCACCAGGTACGCCGTGGTCAGGCCGTTGCCGCCGACGGTCCAGAGGTCGGGGGTGCCGTCGGAGTTGGCGTCCGCCGCCCTCAGGGTGAGCGCCGCGCCGCGGTTCCAGTTGGTCGAGAGCGTGTACGGCGTGTAGGTGAGCTGGTTGGTGTCCTGGTTGTACGCCAGATTCGTCCACAGGTGCAGGGCGCCGGTGCTGCTGTTCCAGAGGAACATCGCGGTGCCGCCGCTGACCTGGGCAGTGGCGATCGTCCAGTTGTTCCAATCCACGCCACCGGCCGGGGTCAGCGTCGTGGTGCTGCCCCCGTAGTAGTAGAGGCCGGCTGCGAAGGCCATCGGGTAGTAGTTGAGGAAGTACCCGTTCGTCGCGTCGCCGCTGGTGCCGATCAGGTCTGGGATGGTGCTTCCGGTGCCTCGGGAGTCACCGGCGTTGGCCAATTGCGACGGGGCGTTGCCGTTGCTGTCGACAAGCAGTTCGCCGGAGACGCTGACCTGGTTGTTGTACGGCTGGATGACCGAGCCGTCGCCACTGCCCCGCAGGACGATGCCGTTACCGGCGTTGACGCCTCCGGTGTAGTAGACGAGGACATCTTGCAGGCCGGAGCCGAAGAAGTGGCCGGAGATCGCCTGGCCGTAGTTGAAGTCGGACGGGTCCTCGTTACCGGTGACACCGTTGCCCCGGGCACCGAGGTCGTTGACCGTGGTGCGTACCGCGCCGCTGTTCATGCCCGTGCCCAGCCAGAGGCCGGAGGGCAGCCCGTTGCGGGCGCCGACGGTCAGCAGGTCGGCGACACCGTCACCGGTGAGGTCCGCGTCAACCGCCGTGTCGGCGGGATCCGCGTTGAAGGTGATGGTGGCGGTCTCGCCGAAGTTCCCACCGGTCGACAGGCTCGTCACGGCGAGAGTGTTCGTGAACCGGGTCGGCGTCACGACCACGGATGCGGTACCGGCGGACGCGGAGACGTTGACCGGGGGCAGGCCGTTGAGCTGGTAACTGTAGCTGGCCGGCTGAGTGCCGGAGCTCGGCGGCGTGACGGCGAAGGTGACCTCTTCGCCGATCTTCGACTGTCCCTGCGGCTGGCTGATGTCCGGAGCGCCGGTCCGGGTGGGGTCGAAGGTGAAGCTGCAGGTCGCCGACCAGTCGCTGGACGCCCCGAAGTCGGTCGCCTGGACCTTCCAGGAGAAGTTGGTGATGGCGCCACCAGCGGCGGCGCGCAGCGTGGCGACCGGCACGATCAGCACTCCCGTGCTGCCGGACGAGTACGTGAGCAGGTTCGGGTTGGAGGACGCCAGGGCGGTCTGCGCGGAGTCGGAGGTCTTCCAGAGCTTGAAGCTCACTCCGAGGGTGCCGCCGTCGGGGTCGGAGACCGGGGCGTACAGGTAGACCGGGTTGTCCCCGACCATCGACCCACCGGCGCAGGCGGTGCGCGGCGAGGTGGTCATGCCGGTCGGCTTGTTGGGCTTGTGGTTGTAGCGGATCTCCAGCGTGGGGCTGGTCTCCAGGAATTCCTTCCAGCTCTCGGCGTCGCTGGCCTCGTTGCCGCCGATCATCCAGAGGGTCCGGGTGGCCTTCTTGTCGGCGACGTCGGTCTTGATCTGGTCGGTGATGTTGAAGGACACGCCTGCGGCGTCGCAGCCGCTGTAGCCGTAGGCGAAGCTCCCGGAGGCGGCGAGGGGGCCCTTGCTCTGGTCCTCCCAGTAGTTCCAGGTGGCGTTCGACTTCGACAACGTCGCCGAGGGGGCGTAGACGTTTACCGTCTTCTTGGTGCAGCTCCACGATCGAGTATTTTTGATCTTGAAGGTGGCGTCGTTGATCGTCGCGCCCGTGAGGGTGCCGTACGGCACCGGGAAGTTGATCAGCGTGTTCGAGCGCTGCTCGCCGGAGTTACCCACCTGCATCCGACCTTCCGGGTCGGGGGTGTTGTTCCAGTAATTGGTCGTCTGGTGCATGTACGAGATGCTGGACCAGCCGGACATCCTCGGTCCGGTGACGCTCCAGTTGAAGCTGGGGTCGATGTAGACCGGGTAGACGGTCGTGGCATCGGTGAGCAGCTTGCGGTCCGGCTTGAGACCGAGCTTGCCGGGGGAGACGGAGACCCCGATGGCGGCGGTGCGAGCCGCCCGGCCGGGGGCCGCGGTCGTCGACGCGGCGCCGCTGCGCCCGGTCGGGGCGGTGCTGGCACCCGCCGACGAGTCCCACATGGTCGGGGCCGGCGCGGTGATGACCGCATCGCCGGTGCGGTCCCGACCGCTGATGTTGCCGACCGCGTCGGCCTCGAGGGTGAAACCCTTGGCGGTGGTGGCCAGCTCAAGCGTGGCCAGCTTCGGGTTCTTCGCCGCCGTCGCGTCCTTGACCACGAAGACATGGGAGAACCCACCCTGGGCGTTGACCGTCACGGTCAGGTCCACACCGGGCAGAACGTTGGGGTACGTCGCCGTCGGCCCGGTGAGCGTGGGCGTCGGCAGCGCGATGGGGGCGGTCAGGGTCAGTGACCGGTCCCCACTGACCAAGTGCGCCATCGGTCCTGTGCCACCGCCGGACAACGTGATGTCGTGCGTCGTGGTCGTCGGCGTAATGGCGCCGTCGGCCCGGCGGTACAGGGTGGGATCCAGTTGCTTCCAGTCGGCGCCCACGCGCTTGCGCGTCGGCACCGCGCTCTGGCTGAGCAGGATCTGGCCGTTCGGAAGAGCGGTCAGCTTCTCCGTCGAGGTGCCGGCGGCGGTCGCCTCGACCTGCTTGCCGGTGCGCCTGGCCTGGTCCAGGGCCGCGTCGACTCCGAGTGCCTTCTTCGGTTCGACGGCGGGCTTCGGTGCTGCCGGCGCCGCCGCGGCTGGTGGGGTGAGCGGCACCGTGGCCGTGGCGATGGCGACGGCGGCCACCGCGCCCGATGCGACGGCGCGTAGGCGCAGTCGTCTCCTGATCATGTCAAGTACTCCCCGTGAGTGACGTGAGCGCGCGGGTGCGCCCAATCGAGCGGCCACAGTGAAGCAGGCGTGACTGGCTGCGGGAAACGCCCGAGCGCCCTCGACGCCGTCCCTTTGGCGGTCAGTGGAACGCATTTGATGGCTTTGGCACGTGATCATCGTTACCGTGTCGTGACCTCGTGGGCGGTCGGACGTGAAACATTGTTCGCGCCACGGGGGTGCGCGACCCATCACCCTGCGTGGTTTCTATTTCAGCGAGCAGAGGTGAGGTCTGCATGACCGTCTACGGGGGATTACGCCTGCTCCCACGTCCTAGACGTCTGGCCGCGACTGTCGTGGCCATGTCTGTGGCGGCGGGCCTGTTGTCGGGAGCGCCAGCACTGGCCAAGCCGAAGGGGCCGGAGGTGGCGAAGGCGCCGGCGACGTCGCCGGGGCAGTCGGTCAAAGGTGTGAAGCCGTTGCCGACGAAGTTCGTCACGCCGCCGGATGACGCGAAGTCGACGTACCGTCCGACGCATACGGCGTGGCCGAAGGCGCTGTCGGCGAAGGTCGACCTGCCGGCCGCACCGGTTGCCGGGGCGCGGGGCGCGGCTGCGGCGAAGGCACGCGTGGCGGATGCGCCGGTGTGGGTTCAGCCGGCAGGAGAAAAGGCCGGCCCGCGCAGCCTGAAGGTGACGGTCGCCAATCGTAAGGCCGCCGAGGCCGCCGGGGTAGATGGCGTGCTGCTGTCTGTCGAACCGGACGCCAGCGCCGGTTCGGTCCGGGTCGGTGTGGACTACGCGGGGTTCGCCGAGGCGTTCGGCGGCAACTACGGATCGCGGTTGCGCCTGGTACGCCTGCCGTCGTGTGTCCTGACGACGCCGGCGGCGAGTGAGTGTCGGGTGCCCTCACCGCTGGCCTCGACGAATGACGCCGGGGCGAGGTCGGTGTCGGCGGAGGTGCCGATGGCCACCGACGCGGGTTCCCGGGCGGCGGGTGGCCTGACCGTCTTGGCGGCCGTCGCGGCTGCCGGCGAGGAGGGCGGTAAGGGTGGCACGTACGCGGCCACGGATCTGAAGCCGTCGGGTTCGTGGACCGGTGGTGGGAGTACAGGGTCGTTCACGTACTCGTATCCGATCAGCGTGCCGCCGGCGGCGTCGGATCTGGTGCCGACGGTGGCGTTGTCGTACGACTCGGGCAGTGTGGACGGGCAGACGGCGTCGACGAACGCGCAGGCTTCGTGGGTGGGTGACGGTTGGTCCACGCCGCGTTCGTTCGTGGAGCAGACGTTCGCGTCGTGCATGGACGAACCGGGTGGCAGCGCGTCTCCGGTGAAGACGCCGGACCGTTGCTACGACGGTCCGATGCTGACGCTGTCGTTGAATGGCTCGTCGACCGCCCTGGTGTGGGACGCGGCGAAGGAGGTGTGGAAGCCGGAGTCGGACAACGGCGAGGTGATCACCCACGTCGAGAACTCCAACAACGGCTCGGGGACGTACAACACCGACTACTGGCGGGTGACGCTGCGCGACGGCACGAGCTACGAGTTCGGCCGTAACCGGCTGCCAGGGTGGGCCTCGGACAAGGCGGAGACGAAGTCGGTGGACCACACGCCGGTGTACTCCCCGCACTCCGGCGACCCGTGTTACAAGGCGGCGGGGTTCACCTCGTCGGTGTGCACGATGGCGTACCGGTGGAACCTGGACTACGTCACCGACACCCACGGCAACGCGATGGCCTACTACTACGACCAGGCCACCAACTTCTACGGCCGTAACAAGGGCGCCTCGGACGAGTCCTACATCCGGGACAGCAACCTGGCGCGCATCGACTACGGCTTCACCGACGGCGGCGCGTACGGCACGGTGGCGAACCGGGTGGTCTTCAACACCGGTAACCGCTGCCTGTCGGGGACGTGTCAGCCGTTGAACTCGGCGAACAAGGCGAACTGGCCGGACGTGCCGTTCGACCTGATCTGCGGCTCGGGCACCGACTGTGATGACTGGAGCCCGTCGTTCTTCTCCACCGTGCGGCTGACCTCGATCGAGGCCCAGCAGTACAACACGGCCACCAAGCAGTACGAGAAGGTCGACTCGTACGCCCTGTCCCACAGCATGCCGGCCACCGGTGACGGCACCTCGCCGACGTTGTGGCTCAGCGATATCGCGCGCACCGGTCACGACACCAGCGCGGGTGGGTCCACCGAGGCGATCACGTTGCCGTCGGTGTCGTTCACCGGCATCAAGCTGCCCAACCGGGTCGACATCACCGGCGGCCTGCCGTCGTTCTACCGGCAGCGCATCGCCACGATCACCACCGAGACCGGTTCGGTGATCAGCCCCAGCTACGAGTTGCCGGTGCCGTGCACCGCCCCGGTCAGCACCGACCCGGCGACGAACACGAAGTCCTGCTACCCGGTCTACTGGACCCCGGACGGCTACGTGAACCCGTTCAAGGACTGGTTCAACAAGTACGCCGTCACTCGCGTGACGTCCACGGACCCGACCGGCGGCGCAGCGGCCCTGTCGACCAGCTACAAGTACCTCGGCGGCGCGGCCTGGCACTACGACGAGAACGAGGTCGTCAAGAGCAAGTACCGCAGCTACGGCCAGTTCCGCGGCTACGCAAAGGTGCAGACGTTCACCGGCGACGGTGTCAACGACCGCCGCACCCAGTCCGAGACCGCCTACTACCGCGGCATGTCGAAGAACAACAACAGCATCGTGCTGAACCTGACCGACTCCGTCGGCGGTAACCACGAGGACGTGGACGAACTCGCCGGCAAGGAGTTGGAGACCACCAAGTACCTCGGTGAGAACGGCCGTGTCGACTCCTCCACCATCACCTCCTACTGGGTGTCGGCGGCCACCGCGACCCGCAGCAGGACCGGACTGTCGGCGTTGACGGCGCAGTGGGTCGCGCCGGTCAAGACGTACACCCGCCAGGCCGTCACCAGCAGCGGCTCGGTGACCTGGCGCACCACCGCGTCCGAGAACAGCTACGACGCGAACACCACCAGCGCCACGTTCGGCGAGCTGAAGAACACCTACACCTACACCGTCCCGGTCGACACGGCGTACAACCAGTGCACCACCTACACCTACGCCCCGGCGAACACCAGCAACAACCTCGCCGGCCTGGTCAGCCAGACCGAAACCGTGGCCGTGGCCTGCGGCGGGTTCACCCAGGGCAGCCCGGCGTCGGTGCCGGGTAGCGTCAACACATTGACCGCCCCGGGCAGCGTCAACCGACCCGCCCAGGTCGTCAAGGCCGAACGTACCTTCTACGACGTCACCGACTTCTCCACGACGTTCCCGCAGACGGACGCCCCGTCGAAGGGCGACGTCACCCTCACCCAGACCGCCAAGGATTACACCTCCAGCGCGTACGTCTGGCAGACCACCGAACGCTCGACCTACGACAGCTACGGCCGGGTGACAGACTCGTACGACGCCAAGGGCAACAAGACCAGCAGCGGCTACACCATGAACAGCGCCAAATTGGTCACCGCCACCTCCAGCACCAACCCGGCGGGGCACGCTGGGTCGGTCACGCTGGACACGAAGCGCGGCATCCCGCTGGTCAGCACCGACGCCAACGGCGTCGTCACCACCCAGCGGTACGACGCGCTCGGCCGCGGAACGTCGGTGTGGCTGAACTCCCGTGCCACGAGCGTCGGGGCGGACTACAAGTTCAAGTACGCCGTCTCGAAGACGGGGGTGTCCGCCACCACGACGGAGAAACTGACCGAATCCGGCGGCTACCAGACGTCGATCACCATCTACGACGCGCTGCTGCGCACCCGCCAGACCCAGTCGATCACCCCAGCGGGTGGGCGGATGATCACGGACACCTTCTACGACACGCGCGGGTGGACCCGCGCGTCGTACAACGGTTGGTGGGACGACGCCTCGTTGCCGGCCGTCAGCACACCGGTGTCGGCGGTGGATCTGGGTAAGCAGGTGCCGAATCAGACGTTCACCACCTACGACGGCCTGGGTCGTGCGGTGATCGTGGCGGCGGCCAAGAACGGCGTGACCGTTTCGACGACGACCACGGTGTACGGCGGCGACCGCACCACTGTCGTGCCGCCGGCCGGCGGTGTCGTCTCTGCCACGCTCACCGACCCGCTCGGTCGGAAGAAGGAGTTGCAGGAGTACAGCGTCCGTCCCACGGTGACGACGCCGTCGGACACGTTCACCGGCACGTTCGCCGTCTCCGGCGGGACGGCGACGGTCAGTAAGTACGGCTACGACCAGCACGGCAACCAGTCGACGCTCACCGACGCCAGTAACAACGTGTGGACCTCGACGTACAACCTGCTCGGTCAGGTCGTGGCGAAGTCCGACCCGGATGCCGGTAGCAGCAGCATGAGCTACGACGCCAACGGCAACCTTCAGCAGTCCACCGACGGGCGCGGCAAGACCCTGTCGTTCACCTACGACTCCCTCGACCGCAAGACCGGGGAGTACGCATCCACGACGGCGAACCAGTCGTCGGCAAACCAACGCGCGGCATGGGTGTACGACAACAGCAACGGCGTCTCGGGGGTCACCAACGCGCTCGGGAAGCTGACCACCACCATTGCCTACCGCGGTGGGCAGGCGTACACCACCCAGCAGAAGGCGTTCAACGTCTTCGGTAGCTCGCTGGGCACAACGGTCACCATCCCCAGCACCGAGGGCGCCCTCGGCGGCTCGTACGCGTTCGGGCACACCTACTCCGCGACGCTGGGCCTGCTCCTGACCGACACCTATCCCGCCAAGGGCGGGCTGCCCGCAGAAGTCGTGGTACACGGCTACTCGGCGGATATGGATCTGCCCTCGACGCTCGGCGGGCTGCACGGCTACGCCAACACGGTCAGTTACGACGCCTACGGTCGGGTCGACCAGCAGACCCTCGGCATGAACACGAACCTGGCGTATGTCACCAACACCTACGACCCGCACACCAGCCGGCTGACCAACCAGCTCGTCACCCGCTCGACGGCGACCCCGTCGAACGTCGACGAGCAGGAGTACCAGTACGACCTGGTCGGCAACATCACCCGCAAGATCAGCAAGAGGTTGGGCGTCACCACCCCGGCGGAGACCCAGTGCTACGGCTACGACGGCCTGGCCCGACTCACCGAGGCCTGGACCGGCACCGACGCCTGCGCCGCCACGCCCACCGATGCCAACAAGTCCATGGTGGGCAACACCATCGGCGCGGGTAGCGCGTACTGGACCAGTTGGCAGATCGACCTGATCGGCAACCGCACCCAGCAGACCGAGCACAACCTCACCGGCGGCGCCGACACCAAGACCGTCTACGCGTACAACGGCAACGGTCAGAACAAGCCCCACACCCTGACCTCCACCACCACAACCGGCGGGACCACCGGCACCACGTCGTACTCGTACGACAACGCCGGCAACACCACCGGCCGCAACGCCGCCCAGGGCAACCAGACCCTCACCTGGGACGACGCCGGCAAACTCGCCACCGTGACCGGAGGCACCAGCGGCGACAACAGCTTCATCTACGACGCCGACGGCAACCTGCTGCTCCAAAAAGAGCCCGGCAAGAACACCCTCTACCTGCCCGGGCAACAACACACCCTCAACACCACGTCCACCGTCGTCACCGGCAGCCGCTACTACGCCCTCCCCGGCGGCGGCACCTGCATCCGCACCGGCAGCGGCACGGCGTACACCTTCGCCATCGTCGACCACCAGGGCACCCCATCGCTCTACCTCGACAACACCGCCCAGAATCCGACCTGGCGGCAGTACACGCCGTACGGCGGTGCCCGAGGTGCCGCCGTCGCCGCACCCGACAACCACGGCTTCCTCGACAAGCCGATCAGCCCCGCCGGAATCAGCATCGTGGGTGCTCGCGCCTACGATCCGACTCTCGGCCGCTTCATCTCGGTCGACCCGTTACAAGACGCGGCGCAACCGCAACAGTGGAACGGCTACTCCTACGCCAACAACACGCCAGTCTCGTCGAGCGACTCCACCGGGATGATTCCTGAGGATTGCATGCACTTTGACTGCTATGGCTACAGCCCCAGCAAGGGCTGCTACAAGGGGTGCGGTAGTGCAGAAAATGTAAAGTGGGGCCAAGCCAGCGGAAAGAGCACCACCAGGTCCCGCAAGCAAACGGAGGGCATCAATGCGCCGCCTTTCTACACTAAGGGCCACGAGGGGTGCCCGAGTTGGAAGCCTTGCCGTAGTAACGATGCTGGTCCGGAAAAGGGCAAGTCTGAGCAACCGCTGCCGCCGGAACTGGAGTACACCCACGACGACGCGTTGGACCCGATCCCCTACATCCCCAAGGGACGCTCGGATGTTTACGGGATGGGACTTGAAACTCAATGCCGTACCGCAGGGTGTGTGTTTGGTCAGGCTGTTTGCGAGTGGGAGTCCCAGCGATGCTCTTTTCAGTGGGGTATGAGGCTGCACGGCGAGGCAGCTACCGCATACTCCGTCGACATTAGCTACTCGATCTTTATTAACGGAAAGCCGGTGGTATCGAACCGCCATTATGGCCATGCAGAGCCGGGAACGTACATCTTCCATGGGCCTTGGGGGGCGCCCAGCTCCGATGGCAGTCGAGAGCGGGGCGTTGAAGGGCGCAATAAGTTGACCCGCGGCAAGAACGTTTCGATCCGGATTTATGGAACTGTGGTTCTACCTGGTGGTCAACCAGGAGTACTTGAGGGGGGAGGTTCCTGGAATCTCTGAGTGAACAGTGGCGGGCGCGTCCGCGGTCTTTGGGGCGGCCGCCCGCCACTGTCCAACAAGAGGGTTTGCTAGCTTCGATTGAAGCTAGCCGCCTTCGTTCAATTCTGAATGTCCCGGGCCTTGTAGGCAGCCCACGCGGGCTATAATATGCGGTACCTTTTTCGCATAGCAGAGCCAGCTAACTTCCTTCATCCCCTCAGGCCTGAGTGGCGATGCTCCATCCTGCTGTTCCAGTGGTCTGTGGACATGTGCGACGGTGCGATGGTCCGGGCATTCTGGCCAAGCCTTCCAGAGAACACCCATAATAGTGTCCTGAGCTGCTTCGGCGACACTTGCTACGATAGCGTCGGCGTTGTCCCCTGCTTGGATTTGTATTGGGGATCCATGGTATCGACCATCGCTCAAGGCTACAAATATCTCCTCACCTACATCAATTAGTCGCAGTCGGCCGGCGTCGCCAAGTTGTGCCGTCGAATCTTTCTGTGTTATCGAGAGGGCGTGGTCGAGAATGAGCCGTTCGTTAGCTTCCGATGATGGCATGCTTTGTCCTTCGTGATAGGCGCTGGACCGCGTTTATAAGATGTAGTGTCACCTGGATTGTATAGCCTTGGAGTCGCCCCAGCTCTGCGTGATTTGGGAGAGTGATTGGTAAGGCAGCGAGGACAAGTCTGCCGGTCCTTCCAACTCGACGATGTGGGGTTGTCGAGCAGGGCGCGCCATCACCAATCCATTTTCATCGTGATGAGGGGGCCTGAGCAGGCACTCAGCGGCGTGTCGCTACTCCAGATAGGATGAAGCTCCCGACAGCAGTCGACCAAGACGCACCGCCCAGCACGGGAGTTTCGTTGCTGAGCTATCCTGCCAGCATCCCGCTGTCCACGCGCAGCCTGACCCGCCTGACCGAGCTGATCCGCGACCGACGACGTGCGCTCGGGACCCGCTGGCGGAGGCTGCCCGCGTAGCAGCAGGCGCTGATGGCCCTGGCCCACCTGCGCAACGGCGACACCCTCACCCGCCTGGCCGCCGGCTTCGCCGTGTCGGTGGCCCCCGTTGTGGCGCTACCTACGCGAGGCCGTCGGCCTGATCGCCGCCCGCGCCGACGACCTCACCGTCGTCATGCGTCGAGCCGCCCGACTGGCCTACGCGATCCTCGACGGCACGCTGATCCCGATCGACCGGGTCGCCGACCAGCGGCCCTACTACTCCGGCAAGCACAAGCGCCACGGCATGAACGTGCAAGTCCTCGCCGACGCGGCCGGGCGACTGGTCTGGGCCTCACCCGCCCTGCCCGGCTCCGTCCACGACTTCACCGCAGCCCGCACCCACAGCCTGATCGACGCCCTGACCAGCACCCAACGTGCTGAGCTTCGCGGACAAGGGCTACCAAGGCGCCCGCGGCACCGTTTGGACCCCATTCAAACGCCGCCGCACCCGCCTGTCCCGCCGGTAGAAGTCCGTCAACCGGCACCACGCCAAGATCCGAGCCGTCCGGGGGCGATGCGGACGAAGGAGACGGTGTTGTTGGCGACGTCGTCTCCGGCGATCCAGCGGAACCCGGCCGGTTCGGTGTCCTGCGCCCAGAGTGCCGGGGTGGCCCGGTAGACGCGGTTGAGGTCACCGACGAGCCGCTGCACGCGGGCGCGGGCCGGGTCGTGCAGCAGGTGCCAGTCGAGACTGCGCTCCTCGCTCCACTCCCGGTCGTCGGCCAGCTCGGAGTCCCCGCCAGCGGCGACGTACACGCTCGCCTGTTCGTTCAGCCACCACTGCGGCAGCCCTAGCTCGTCCGCGACGGCCCGCGCTTCGTCGAGGACGATGCCGTGCGGTTGAAAAACGGCGTCTATGTCCCGCGTCGCCCGGCGGGCGTCGTAGGCCAGCGCCATGGCAGTTCCTCCGAAGGTGTACAGGTCGGCGACCACACCCCGCTTTGCCAGCCGGTCGCCGAGCCTGCGGAAGGCGTCCTCGATGGCAGTTCGATCCAGCAGCGGGCCATCGGCGCTCACGCGACCTTCAACTCCTGCGGGGAGATGAAGACCCCACGGCGCCGGAATGCCGCAGGCGCGTGCACCACCGCGTCGACGCGGGCGGCGCGCGTGTTGAAGGGGAACCAGAACTGCCGTAGCGACCGCGTCTCGACCCACGAGGGTGCGCCGCGCCCGTCGCGGGCGGAGAGATACTCCGCCAATGCCGCGAGGAAGACATCCCAATGATTGTCACCGGTTGGCGCTGGCTCCTGGATCAGCAGGTCAGCGCGATGCTCGGATGCTTCCCAGCCGTACTCCTCCAGGAACTCCGCCACCAGACGCCACCGCCTGGTGTCGTCGCTCCCGACGAGCAGAACACCCAGCCGGGCGATCGTCATCGGTTCGTACCTCGCAGCACGATTGCTCACGGCGTCAACGCTAGTACAGGTCCGCGCCGATCAGCCGTAAGCCCTGGCTGGCGGTGACAGTCAGCTCTGGCGGAGCCAGATGACGCCCAGTGGGGGCACCTGGAGGGCCGCCGACGCCACCATCCCGTGCCACGGCACGTCCTCGGCGTGCACCGCGCCCAGGTTGCCCACCCCGGACCCGCCGTAGTGGTGGGCGTCGGTGTTGAGCGCCTCGGTCCACGTACCGCCGGCCGGAAGCCCGATCCGGTAGTCGTGCAGCGGCTGGGCCGAGAAGTTCGCCACGCACACCAGCGTCGAGCCGTCCGGGGCGATCCGGACGAAGGAGACGGTGTTGTTGGCGACGTCGTCGCCCGCGATCCACCGGAAGCCGGCCGGTTCGGTGTCCTGCGCCCACAGCGCCGGGGTGCCCCGGTAGACGCGGTTCAGGTCACCGACGAGCCGCTGCACGCCGGCGCGGGCCGGGTCGTGCAGCAGGTACCAGTCGAGGCCGCGCTCCTCGCTCCACTCCCGGTCGTCGGCCAACTCGGAGCCCATGAACAGCAGCTGCTTGCCGGGGTGCGCCCACATGTACGCCAGCAGTGCCCGGACGTTCGCCAGGCGCTGCCAGGTGTCGCCGGGCATCTTGCCGGCCAGCGAGCCCTTGCCGTGCACCACCTCGTCATGGCTGATCGGCAGCACGTAGTTCTCGCTCCAGGCGTACGCCAGGGAGAAGGTGAGCTGGTGGTGATGGTGCTGGCGGTAGATCGGGTCCTTGGACGTGTAGAGCAGGGTGTCGTGCATCCAGCCCATGTTCCACTTGAACCCGAAGCCCAGCCCGCCGTCGGCGGTGGACCGGGTGACCCCCGGCCAGGCGGTCGACTCCTCGGCGATCATCACGACCCCGGCGTGGTGCTTGTAGACCGTCGCGTTCACCTCCTGCATGAGCGCGATGGCCTCCAGGTTCTCCCGACCGCCGTACTGGTTGGGGGCCCACTGGCCCTCCTCGCGGGAGTAGTCCAGGTAGAGCATCGAGGCGACCGCGTCGACCCGCAGCCCGTCGACGTGGAACTGGTCGCACCAGTAGAGCGCGTTGGCGACCAGGAAGTTGCGCACCTCGCGGCGGCCGAAGTCGAAGACGTACGTGCCCCAGTCGGGGTGCTCCCCGCGCCGCGGGTCGGGGTGCTCGTAGAGCGGGGTGCCGTCGAAGCGGGCGAGGGCCCACTCGTCCTTCGGGAAGTGGGCGGGCACCCAGTCGAGGATCACGCCGATGCCGGCGGCGTGCAGGGCGTCGACCAGGTGCCGGAACTCGTCCGGGTCGCCGAACCGGGAGGTCGGGGCGTAGTAGCCGGTCACCTGGTAGCCCCAGGAACCGCCGAACGGGTGCTCCATCACGGGCAGGAACTCCACATGCGTGAAGCCCAGTTCGGTGACGTACGCGGTGAGCTGGTCGGCCAGCTCACGGTAGCCGAGGCCGGGCCGCCACGAGCCGAGGTGCACCTCGTACACGCTCATCGGCTCCTGGTGCGGCTGCCGCCCGGCCCGCCGGGCCAACCAGTCGGCGTCGTTCCACCGGTACGTCGAGTGGTGCACCACCGAGGCGGTGGCCGGCGGCACCTCCGCGTACGCCGCCAGGGGATCGGCCTTGTCCCGCCACTGCCCGTCGGCGCCGAGCACCCGGTACTTGTAGCGGGCCCCGACCCGGGCGTTGGGCACGAACAGCTCCCACACGCCGCTGGAGCCGAGCGACCGCATCGGCCAGCCGTCGTCGGCACCCCAGCCGGTGAAGTCACCGATCACGCGCACGCCCTGGGCGTTCGGCGCCCAGACGCTGAACGCCACGCCCTCGTCGAAGACCCGCGCGCCGAGCGCGTCCCACAGCCGCTCGTGCCGACCCTCGCCGATGAGGTGCAGGTCCAGCTCGCCGAGGGTGGGCGGGTAGCGGTACGGGTCGTCGTGCGCCGTGCCGTCGACCTCCACCCGGTAGTCGAGCACGGTGCCCTCGACCTGCGCCTCGAAGACGCCCAGGTCGTGCACCCGCTTCATTGGATGCCGCTCGTCGCCGACGAGCAGTGCCACGTCGCCCGCGCCCCGGCGCATCGTGCGGATCGTGGTCGACCCGTCGGCGGGGTGTGCCCCGAGCAGCGCGTGCGGGTCGTGCGTCACACCGGTGATCAGCTGGTCCATCGGTCGTCCTTCGGGGCGGCGTCGGTCGGTGCGGAGGCGGGCGGGCGGGTGGCAGCCGGGCGGGGCGCGGACGGGCGACCGCCCGAGGAGTTGGCGGCAGCCGCACGGGCCGCCGCACGGAACGCCAGCGTGGCCGGCGTCGCCACCCCGCTGGCCGGGGCCGCCGGCCTGCTGGCCGGGTTCACGGGCGCGGCGACCGGAGGCGGCGCAGCGCTGGCCCGGGGCGGCGGCGCGCTGGCCGGGGCCGCCGGGGCCGTAACCGGGGGCGGCGTCGAGCCAGCGTCGGCCGTCGGTCCAGCGTCGGCCGTCGAGCCAGCGCCCGCCGCCGTGCCCGTGGCGGATGTCGGTGCCGGAGTCGTCGGTGAGGTGCCGCCGGAGATCTCGTCCGGGACGTCGGCGACGGTGAGGTCCGCCGGTTCGACACCGGCCGGCTCGGGTACGGCGGGCGGCGTCGGGCGGCGGACGGTCAGCACGTGCGCCGGTTGCAGGTACGGGTCGAGGCGTACCGCGTTGCGCTGCCCCCAGTCGTAGCTGGCGCCGGTCAGCTCGTCGTACACGGTGAAGCGTTCGTGCCAGTCGAACCCGAGCGCCGGCATGTCGAGCGTCGTGTTGCCCCACTGCACCTCACGCGAGTCGAACGAGCAGACCACGATGACCGTGTTGCCGGTCTCCGGGTCGTGCTTCGACCAGCACAGCAGCGCCGGGTTGTCGATCTCGTGGAAGCGCAGGTTGCGGAGCTGGTGCAGGGCCGGGTTGTCGCGGCGTACCCGGTTGAGGGTGGTCAGGAACGGCGCCAGAGAGCGGCCCTGCGCCTCGGCGGCGGCCCAGTCGCGCGGGCGCAGCTCGTACTTCTCGTTGTCCAGGTACTCCTCGGCGCCCGGGCGGGCCACGTGCTCGAACAGCTCGTAGCCCGCGTACAGGCCCCAGGAGGGGGACAGCAGCGCGGCCAGCACCGCCCGGATCTTGAACATCGGCGGGCCGCCGTGCTGCAACGATTCGTGCAGGATGTCCGGCGTGTTCGGCCAGAAGTTCGGCCGCATGTAGTCGGCCGACTCGACCAGCTCCTCGCAGTACTCCCGCATCTGCGCGGCCGTCGTGCGCCAGGTGAAATAGGTGTACGACTGCGTGAAGCCGATCTTGCCGAGCCCGTGCATGATCGCCGGCCGGGTGAACGCCTCGGCCAGGAACAGCACGTCCTTGTCGACCTTCTTGACCTCGGCGATCAGCCAGTGCCAGAAGTCGAACGGCTTGGTGTGCGGGTTGTCCACCCGGAAGATCCGGATGCCCTCGCCCACCCAGTGCAGCACCACCCGCAGCACCTCGGCCCGGATGCCCTCCGGGTCGTTGTCGAAGTTGATCGGGTAGATGTCCTGGTACTTCTTCGGCGGGTTCTCCGCGTACGCGATGCTGCCGTCGGCCCGGGTGGTGAACCACTCCGGGTGCTCGGTCACCCAGGGGTGGTCCGGCGCGCACTGCAACGCCAGGTCCATCGCCACCTCCAGGCCCTGCGCCGCGGCCGCCTCGATGAAGGCCCGGAAGTCCGCCGGCGTACCCAGATCGGGGTGGATGGTGTCGTGGCCGCCCTCGGCGGCGCCGATGGCCCACGGCGAGCCCACGTCGGTCGGTCCGGCGGTGAGCGCGTTGTTGCGGCCCTTGCGGTTGATCCGGCCGATCGGGTGGATCGGCGGCAGGTAGAGCACGTCGAAGCCCATCGCGGCGACACCCGGCAGCCGCTCGGTCGCGGTGGCGAAGGTCCCGGAGCGACCACCCGCCGCTCCTTCGGAGCGCGGGAAGAACTCGTACCAGGCCGAGAAGAGGGCCCGCTTGCGGTCAACCCAGAGGGAGTACGCGTCAGAGACCGTCACCAACTCACGCACCGGGTGCTCCCAGAGCAGGTCGGCCAGCGCCAGCGCCGGCCCGACGCGCTGCCCCAGCGACAGGTCGGTGTCGGCGAGGGCGGTCAACGCGTCGGCGACGCGGGCCCGGTCGGCGGCCGGTACGAGGTCCCGGGCGGCGGCCAGCACCCGGGCGCCCTCGGCCAGGTCGTTGGCGAGGTCGACCGCGCCCTGCCCGGCGGCGATCTTCTTGGTGACCGCGTTCTGCCAGGTCAGGTACGGGTCCTGGAACGCCTCGACGGCGAACGTCCACGCGCCGACGGCGTCCGGGACGATGGTGGCGTGCCAGCGGTCCTGGCCCGGCTCGCCGGGGCGCATCCGCGTGAACGGCCGTTGCTCGCCGTCCGGTCCGGCCCACACCACGTTGCAACCCAGCGCGTCGTGCCCCTCCCGGTAGGCGCGCGCCGACACCGGAACCGGCTCGTCGACGACCGCCTTGGCCGGGTACCGCCCGCACGAGACGACGGGGGAGACGTCTTCGATCGGGAACCGTCCTGTCACCCCGCCAACCTACTGTGCGAGATCGGCTCGCGCGCGGCCAAGCACCCCGGTCAGTCCCTGGCGCGGCTCGCCAGGACGCGCCGCGTAACGAGGGGTGTCACGTATCGTTGGTATTACGTGACGGAGGTACCGAGCATGCGGCTGAACAGCAAGGGCCAGGTGACCATCCCGGCCGCGCTGCGAGCCCGTTACAACCTGCATGAGGGCGATGAGGTCGACGTGGTCGAGGAGGGAGGGGCCCTGCGCATAGTGCGCGTGCAGGGCGCCGAAACCCGAGGTCAACGCCTCGTCCGACACATGCGCGGGCGGGGCAGCGCCAAGGAGACCGAGCACATGTCCACCGAGGAACTGATGGAGCTGCTGCGTGGCGAATGAGAGGCTGCGCGCAGTGCCATCGCGTCCAACCGGCGTAGTGACAACCCTGGTCGATACCAACGTGCTGCTGGACGTCTTCACCGACGACCCTAAGTGGGCCCAGTGGTCTGCCACCGCCCTCGCCGAGACCCGCGACGCGGGCCACCTAGTGATCAACCCCATCGTGTACGCGGAAGTGTCGGTCCGTTTCGCCCGCATCGAGGAACTGGACGAGGCACTGCCGGCCGGGGAATTCCTCCGCGAGGAATTGCCCTACCTGGCCGGCTTTCTTGCGGGCAAGGCATATGCGCGGTACCGGAAGCTCGGCGGCACCAAGCGCTCGCCGGTGGCCGACTTCTACATCGGTGCACACGCTGCCGTCTGCCGATACCACCTCTTGACCCGTGACGGAGCGCGCTACCGCACGTACTTCCCAACCTTGACGCTGATCACGCCGGACGACTAACACCGCTCTGCAGGTTGGGACGGTCCGCAGGCCGCAACATCGCGCAACATCCTGGTTGTAGTGGCATCGGTGCGTCACCGATGCCACTAGATCCTGGTTCGAGCGTGACCTTGAAGGGATTCCCCCCCCGGGGGGCGCGTCAGCCTGAGGCCGGGGGCCTTCAGCGCTCTCCGGATCAGGCGCGGTGGTTACCGCGCCCGTCGCATTCCCTCCGGGGACGGCGGTCTGCGGCCGGCGGTGAGCAGGCGCTCGATCCGGGCGTACTCGGCGGTCATCTCCGGGGTGGCGAGGACGTCGTCCAGGTCGACCGAGACCTGGAAGTCGACCTCCTCGATCGAGCGGATGGCCAGCTCGTAGATCTCGCCGCGCCGGTTCTCCTCCAGGTAGGTGGTCCAGTGCTCCAGCGCGGTGAAGGCCGTCAGGAGCCCCTGATCCAGGTCGCCGTCGGCGAGGACGCCCTCGTCGATCCGTACCAGCAGCGCGCGCAGTTCCGCCGCGTCGGCCGTCCGGACGGTCTCGCGGGCAGTGGCGAGCGCCGCCCACGCGTCCCCGGTCAGCTCGTCGTCGACGGCGGTGTCGAGCAGGTCCTCGCGGGTCAGTCGGGTGACCGTGTCGAGGCCGAACGCGCGCAGGTTGTCCTCGCCCGCCGCGATGACCAACTCAAGGATCGCGGCTTCGAGTTCGTCGTACCGCATGTCCTCAGCCCGCGATGACCGAGCGGTAGATGTCCAGGGTCTGCCGGGCGATGGCGTCCCAGGAGAAGTGCTCCACCGCGCGCCGCCGGCCGGCCAGACCGAACCGCTCGGTACGCGCCGGGTCGGCGAGCAGCGTGTTGATCGCCGCCGCCAGGTCGGCCACGAACGTCTCCGGCTTCAGCGGCGTGCCCGACCCGTCGGTGGCCTGCTCGATCGGCACCAGCAGGCCCGTCTCGCCGTCCGCCACCACCTCGGGGATGCCGCCGGTGGCGGTCGCCACCACGGCCGTCTCGCAGGCCATCGCCTCCAGGTTGACGATGCCCATCGGCTCGTACACCGACGGGCAGACGAAGACCGTGGCGTGGGTGAGCACCTGGATCACCTCGGGCTTGGGCAGCATCTCGGCCACCCAGACGACGCCGGAGCGGTTGGCCCGCAGCTCGGCCACCAGCTCCTCGACCTCGGTGGCGATCTCCGCCGTGTCGGGCGCGCCGGCCAGCAGCACGAGCTGCGTGTCGGCGGGCAGCTCCCGGGCGGCCCGCAGCAGGTAGGGCAGGCCCTTCTGGCGGGTGATCCTTCCCACGTAGACCACGCTGGGCAGCGCCGGGTCGATGCCGAGTCGGTCGAGCACGTCGGTGCCGGAGTCCGGGGCGTACTGCACGGTGTCGATGCCGTTGTAGACCACCCGGACCTTCGACGGGTCGATCTGCGGGTACGCGGCCAGCACGTCGCTGCGCATGCCCGCGCTGACCGCGATCACCGCGTCGGCGGCCTCCATCGCGGTGCGCTCGATCCACGAGGAGAGCGCGTAGCCGCCGCCCAGCTGCTCGGCTTTCCACGGCCGCAGCGGCTCCAGGCTGTGCGCGGTCACCACGTGCGGGACCCCGTGCAGCAGCTTCGCGGTGTGCCCGGCCAGGTTCCCGTACCAGGTGTGGCTGTGCACCACGTCGGTGCCGGCGGTACCGGCGGCCATCTCCAGGTCCACGCCCATCGTCCGCAGCGCGGCGTTCGCGCCGGTCAGGCCCGGCGGATCGGCGTACGCCGTGACACCCGGCTCGGTACGCGGCAGGCCGAAGCAGTGCACCCGGACGTCGGCGAGGCGACGCAGCTCCCGGGCCAGGTACTCGACGTGCACGCCCGCGCCGCCGTAGACCTCCGGCGGGTACTCGCGGGTGAGCAGGTCGACGCGCAGCGGGGTGGGTTCCGTCATGACCCCGCACCCTAGTGCAGAAGACTCCCCGTACGAGTGGTGAAGTGGCACGCGGGTGGATAGCGTCGGGGCATGGCTGCCAAGGTGCTCGCGATCGTCCTGGCGGGTGGGGAGGGCAAGCGCCTGATGCCACTCACCACGGACCGGGCCAAGCCGGCCGTCCCGTTCGGCGGGATGTACCGCATGGTCGACTTCGTCCTCTCCAACCTGGCCAACGCCGGCTATCTCAAGATCGTCGTGTTGACCCAGTACAAGTCCCACTCCCTCGACCGACACATCACCAAGACCTGGCGGATGTCCACGCTGCTCGGCAACTACGTCACCCCGGTGCCGGCGCAGCAGCGCCGTGGTCCGTGGTGGTTCGCCGGCTCGGCCGACGCCATCTACCAGAGCTTCAACCTCATCAACGACGAGCAGCCCGACTACGTGATCGTCTTCGGCGCCGACCACATCTACCGGATGGACCCCCGGCAGATGGTGGAGGACCACATCGCCTCCGGCGCCGCGGTCACCGTCGCCGGCATCCGCCAGCCGCTGTCGATGGCCGACCAGTTCGGCGTCATCGAGGTCGGCGAGGACGGCCGGAAGATCCGCGCGTTCCGCGAGAAGCCCACCGACGCGGTCGGCCTGCCCGACGCGCCGGACGAGATCTACGCCTCGATGGGCAACTACGTCTTCACCACCCGGGCGCTCTGCGAGGCGGTCGAACGCGACGCCGCCGACAAGAGCAGCAAGCACGACATGGGCGGCAGCATCATCCCCATGCTCGTCGAGCGGGGCGAGGCGAACGTCTACGACTTCCGGGACAACGAGGTGCCGGGCAGCACCGACCGGGACCGGGGCTACTGGCGTGACGTGGGGACGCTCGACTCGTTCTACGACGCGCACATGGATCTGATCAACGTGCACCCGGTGTTCAACCTCTACAACTTCGACTGGCCGATCTACACCGAGCAGCCGCCGTGGCCGCCGGCCAAGTTCGTCCACCAGTGGGGTGAGCGGGTCGGCCGGGCGGTCGGCTCGATGGTCTCCCCGGGCGTGGTGATCTCCGGCTCGCTCGTGGAGAACTCGATCGTCTCGCCGAAGGTGCGGGTGCACTCCTGGGCGCACGTCGAGGGCTCGGTGCTGATGGAGGGCGTGGAGATCGGCCGACACGCGGTGGTCCGACGGGCGATCCTGGACAAGAACGTGTTCGTCCCCGAGGGCGTCGAGATCGGCGTCGACCTGGAGAAGGACCGCCAGCGTTACACCGTCTCCGACAACGGCATCGTGGTCATCGGCAAGGGCCAGAAGGTCGAGCCGTGACCGACAGGCACTCTTCGAGGAGGATCCCGCAGTGACCCATCCCCGTGCCGGCCAGCCCGCCGAGCCCGCCGACCTGGTCGACGTGCCGCGCCTGGTCACCGCCTACTACGCCGAGCATCCGGACCCCGCGGACCCGGCGCAGCAGGTCTCCTTCGGCACCTCCGGTCACCGGGGCTCCAGCCTGCGCAACGCGTTCAACTCCGACCACATCGTCGCGGTCACCCAGGCGCTCTGCGACTACCGGCGGGAGCAGGGCCTCGACGGGCCGCTCTTTCTCGCTCGGGACACCCACGCGCTCTCCGCGCCGGCCGCCGTGGACGCCCTCGAGGTCCTCGCCGCCAACGGCGTGACCGTGCTGGTGGACAGCCGGGACGGCTACACCCCCACGCCGGCGCTGTCGCACGCGATCCTCACCCACAACCGGGGTCGTACCAGCGGTCTCGCCGACGGCATCGTCATCACCCCGTCGCACAACCCGCCGGACGACGGCGGTTTCAAGTACAACCCCACCAACGGTGGGCCCGCCGACACCGACGTCACCCGGTGGATCCAGGACCGGGCCAACGCCATCCTGGCCGCCGGGCTCAAGGAGGTCCGGCGGATCACGTACGCGCGGGCCCGCGCCGCCGACACCACCGGGGAGTACGACTTCCTCGCCCACTACGTCGACGACCTGCCGGCGGCGATCGACATCGACGCCATCCGCGACGCCGGCATCCGGATCGGCGCGGACCCGCTGGGCGGGGCGAGCGTGGCGTACTGGGGGGAGATCGCCGAGCGGCACCGGCTCGACCTGACGGTGGTCAACCCGACGGTCGACCCGACCTGGCGGTTCATGACCCTGGACGGCGACGGCAAGATCCGGATGGACTGCTCCTCGCCGAACGCGATGGCGTCGCTGATCGCGGCGCGGGCCGACTACCAGATCTCCACGGGCAACGACGCGGACGCCGACCGGCATGGCATCGTCACCCCCGACGGCGGCCTGATGAACCCGAACCACTTCCTGGCGGTGGCGATCGGCCACCTGTTCCGGACCCGCGCCGACTGGGGTCCGGCCGCCGCCGTCGGCAAGACCCTGGTGTCGTCCTCGATGATCGACCGGGTGGCCGCCGACCTGGGCCGGCCGCTGCTGGAGGTGCCGGTCGGGTTCAAGTGGTTCGTGCCCGGCCTGCTGGACGGGGCGGTCGGCTTCGGCGGCGAGGAGAGCGCCGGGGCGTCGTTCCTGCGCCGCGACGGCTCGACCTGGACCACCGACAAGGACGGCATCCTGCTCTGCCTGCTCGCCTCCGAGATCCTGGCCACCACCGGGCGTAGCCCGAGCGAGCACTGGGCGGAGCTGGCCGAGCGCTTCGGCGCGCCCGCGTACGCGCGCATCGACGCCCCGGCGACCCGCGAGCAGAAGGCGGTGCTGGCCAAGCTCTCCCCGGACCAGGTCACCGCCACCGAGCTGGCCGGCGAACCGATCACCGCCACCCTGACCACCGCCCCTGGCAACAACGCCCCGATCGGCGGCCTGAAGGTCAGCACCAAGTCCGGCTGGTTCGCCGCCAGGCCCTCGGGCACGGAGGACGTCTACAAGATCTACGCCGAGTCCTTCCAAGGTCCCGACCACCTCAAGAAGATCCAGGAAGAAGCCAAAACCCTGGTGGACCAAGCCCTAACCCAAACCCCCTAACCCCCCGGCCCCCTCCACTCCAGCTGATCAAGAGGTTTGCGTCACGACACGCCGGACGGCATGACGCATACCTCTTGATCAACGGCGGTGAGGGCGGGGGGCGGGGGCAGCAGGATGGGTGGTCTTCAGCAGGGTGGGGGGTCGGCTGGTGGGGGCAGTTGCTGGCCTCGTCGGCGTAGCTCTTCGGGGAGCAGTTCGCGCAGTTGCTCGGGGAGGAACGGCAGGTCGAGCAGCGTCATCTTCAACTGGTTGCGCTCCTGGTAACGCAGCGGGTCGAAGCGGACCACCAGACCGGCGTCGCGGCGGTACGAGATGTCCACCGCCCCCTCCGTCGCCGCGTCGCGGAACACCAGCCCGTCCATCTCCACCACCACCGGCGACGAGTTGGGCTGTAGCTCCAACCGGATCTTCTCGTCCGGGGAGAGCACCACCGCCCGCGAGATGCCGGCCATCGGCGCTGCCGGCGTGATCACCACCGAGTCCGCCGCCGGGGAGATCAGCGGACCGCCGGCGGCGTAGCTGTACGCCGTCGAGCCGATCGGGGTGCTGACCACCACGGCGTCGCTGCGGTAGTAGCCGTACTGCTGGCCGTCAATGGCGAGCGTGACGCTGACGAAGCCGGCGCCCGGCTGGCGCACCAACGCGATGTCGTTGAAGGCCACCACGTCGTCGCCGCACACGTCGCAGGCGAGGCAGGCGTGCGACTCGACGGTGAAATCCTTCGACAGCAGCCGGCCCAGCGCTTCGGGCAGCTCCGGCGGCTCGATCTCGACCAGGAAGCCGAGCCGACCCAGGTGGACGCCGAGCACCGGCTTCGGGTCCAGGATGGCGGAGCGCAGCGCGCCCAGCATGGTGCCGTCGCCGCCGATGCTGATCAGCGCGTCGGCGCGGGCGGCCACCTCCTTGTCGGGCAGGGGCTCGACGGTGGCCGGCACCCGGTGCTTGTCCTGGGCGCGCACGTAGAGCGTCTTGTGGTGGCGCGTGGCCCACCGTTCGATGACCCCGACCACCTCGGTGACATCCCGGGTGGGGTGCAGTACCAGACCCAGCCCCGACACCCGTACAGCTCACCACACAGGTGTCGGACGCGTCCGGCGTACACCCGAAGGTGGGGGGGGGGGGGGGGGGGGGGGGGGG
>NZ_JBYIRN010000034.1:0-68712 GCF_057708145.1 Micromonospora sp. bgisy143 | reverse complement strand
GCTAGCGGTGGCAGTAGCAGGTAGCAAGGCCACGTGACGCGCAGGGCCAAGGAACTCCTAAACCCTGAGCGCTGAGGCCAAGCGCGGTTAGACCCTATGCCGGATGCTGCGCAACGATCGAAGATCATCGGGCACAGATCCGGCACAGCCGACAACGGAAAGACGTGCGAGATGTCGAGAACTGCCGAGGGTTGCAAGCCAGGTCGGAGCGCCGATACGTCCGTCTTGGCTGGCTTCTCCGTCACGACCCGGGTTAGGGGTTCGAGTCCCTTGAGCCGGCTCTGACCCGCATCGCCATCGCTCGTCCCGCGCGCTCCTCAGCCCCAGGTTGGAGGGCTCTGTATCCACGTCCAGGGTCGAACGATCACCAGCCAGGTCGCTAGCACCGCTTCGTATCCGACGGTGGTGATCACGAACAGGAGCAGGGTCAACCATCCGTGCCCGGCCGTGATCGGCGGTAGTAGCGCGAAGAACAGCACCACCAGCAGTACGGGGGCGGATACGACACGCCAACGGCCGGTCGGCCAGCTGCCAAACGTTGTGATCATCACGGTGAGGGCAAGGGCCGACGCAGCGAGGCCGACCAAGGCTCCGCCGAATGCCACGGGGCTGTGGACGTTCACCGCGTAGGTGGCCGAGTGCAGGATCAGCATGCCTATCGTCACGAACGACAGCACGATCATCCCGCCGACCGCGAAGTTCTCGTTTTGTCTAGCCGCCGCAACCCAGCCGGAGGGCCGCAAGGCTGGGGCCGCATCGCCGCTCTGGACACCTGAATCACTGTCGACTCCCATGTTGGGAGCATGACAGACAGGAGCGGCAAGGCAACAGACCGCAACGCGAAGCTCGTCGAGTGACTAACTGGGTGACGACCGGTAGGAGCAGGGTCGGATGTCCAGGGACGCCCACGGACCGATCGTGCCGCTTGCATGGGCGTTCAACGCAAGTCGTCGCCCGCCGATGGTTCCTTCACACCGAAGGCGTCCAGTGGCTCCACGTCGGTCCCGACGGGCAACGGGTGCAGCCAGTCGTCTCGCACGCTTCAACGTCCCAATGGATGCTGCTCGTCGCCGGACAGTCTTGTCGGCTGCACTCCGTCGAGTCATCCTCGTGCAGGGTCACCGTTCCGAGACACGATGGAGCAGGCTCGACGCCATTCGGGAACCGGGCCACGAGCACCTTCCTGAGTGACTAAGTGGGTGACGATCAAGAAGCACAACGCTGGACGCTGGTGGACGATCTGGCTCAGCGTAGCCGGCAGCCGCCGCAGGTCAGGACGTCGTGTTGATTGCCTGGGGGTCAAGGAGCCGTCGGGGCGTGGGAAGCGGACGGAGCTGCGCCGAAAGCTCTGCCATCATCGACCCTCGCCGGGGTTACGACGAGCGTTGTTCGCTTCGCTATCAGTACCCTCTGTGCCAGGTAAGACTACCTGTTCCGAAGTGCGGCTCTATATGCGTCGTCTACTATTCGGGCAAACAAGCGCTCACGGGATTGAAAAGATGGCTCTAGGTACGCCTGGCGTGAGTTCTTCCAGAAGTCGCGGATTTTGCCACTCTCGAACTTGCGCTTCATTTCCGAGCGAAGCTCTGGCTCCGTGATGGTGCCAAGGTCGAAGGCTGTAAGTAGGTACGCGAATACCAGGTTCGTATATGCGCGTAGGCGAGCCTCGGCCGCAGGAGTTTCTTCCCGATAGCCCCACGCGGCCAGGAGCTCTGGGTCGTCGAGCGCCGGCTTAACAAGTTCAAGGCGCATTGTGCGTGAAGCCTGCACTTGGCTAATCCGCGTTTGCTTTCGCTGCATCAGGAGAGAAAGAGCTACGCCAGCGAGTGCGATCATTGAGATCGCTGTGGAGCCGACGGCTGCGATGCGCTCAATCATGACGGCATGGTAGGGCGCACACGCAAACGGCCCTCGACGAACGCTGGGCTAGGGCACAAGCCGTTGCTGCGCGGGGAGAGGGCCCGGCTATGAACGCCGGTGGGCAGTTGACAGCAGCGTCGACAGCCACGGGGCGACACATCGCCGGATGCGCAGAGTCGGCAACGGATCAACCGCCGAGGTGGCAGACGGGCGCCTACCCGACCGCACAAAGCGCCCAGAACTTACAAGCGAGGGGTCGCAGGTTCGAAACCTGCCGCGCCCACCACCAATCATCAGCCGTGTTGAACGCTTAATCCTGCGGCGGGGGCGTGAGCCAGGCGAGGGGCTGTCCGTTGAGGGCGGCGTCGGCGAGGCGCTGGGCGCTGGCCGTCTTCAAAGCGGCTCGTGAGCTGTCGATCCAGCGCTGGACATTGTCGATGCCCTGGTGGCGGTACTCGACCGCTTGGACGAGGCATTCCAGCTTGTCAGCGTCACGAGCGACGACAGCGTCCAGCGTCTCGCCAGCTTCGTACTCGGCGACTGCGGCCCTGATGACGTCGACGACCGGCGGTGGACAGCCGGCTACCTGGTCGGCGGTGACGACCGTGTTGGGTAGTGCGGTGAGGTACCGCTTGGCGATGTGCGGGATGTCGGTGATCCGAGTTTCCTGGGTGTCGTGCAGGGTGCAGAGCATCGATACCCGGGCCGGATCGGCGCCCTCCATGGCGGCGAGCATCATTCCGATGAGCGCCGTTCGGAAGGAGTGCTCGGCGATGGACTCGGGTTGCTTGACGCCGGCGAACCACCAGCCGGTCCGGGCTGCGCGTTTGAGGACACCGGCTTCGAAGATGAATCTCATGGCTCCGGCGTCGTGGTCGTCGGTCATCTACCCGTCCCTGTGCCGGTGAGTCCGTCCGCCCGCAGGCTGTAGACGATAGAGATTAGTTCCTGCCGCGACTGCGCGGAGATTCGGTCGCTGTCCAGGAGCGGGACACTGCGATCGAGGAGAGCCCGAATTGCGGCAGGGTTGTCGAGAGCGAGACCACGTCGTGCGGCCAGCAGAGCCCAGACGTTGTGGATGTTGAGATCGACATAGGGATGCCCCGGATCGAGGCGCTGGACCAGGTGCCGAAGAAGGCATGAGCCATGCCAGTCAGTCAGCGCTCCGGGCATGAACGAGTCGTCGCGGTGGCGGTAGGGGACCTCGCCGACCCAGTAGGCCGAGTAGTTGAGGGCCGCGCGCTCGCAGGCGTCGTCGGGATGGGCCCGAGCGATGAAGTCCCGCAACGGTTCCGGGTCACCCTGGTTGGCGAGGGACGTGACGATGGAGCGGGCATCGGGCCACAGCGGCGACCAGGTGCTGAAGGTGATCGTGCGATGGGCTCGTGCGGTGCTCTGGTTGAGCCAACCTGCTGCTGCCTTGGTGGGGTCCATGCCGGCTAGGAAGCAGGATTGCCGATGCAGCAGCACGTTCCGATGTCGTCCGGCTGCGGCGCGTTCGGCGAGCACGTGAAGGTGAGCGAAGAATGCACGTTGCTCGTCGACGGCCAGGGTCGGCCCCGACGCGACTGGACCTCGGCGGGGATGGGCGACGGGGAGCCCCCTGGCGAAGGTCGGTGTCTGCCCGAGGACAGCCCAGAGGATCAAGTCGGTCAGACGGTGGGTGAGCACGAACCAGCCCAGCGGCTGGTCCACGATGTCGCAGCGGTCCACCTGATCGCTGAGGCGGCGGAGAGGATGAAATCTGCCTCGGCGGCATCGTCAAGTGCCGCGAGCAGGAGTGTGTTCGCGCCGATCCGTCCGAGCCGGCGTCGGACGGCGATCGCCTGCCCGAGCGGTACCGCGGTGAACGGCCGGCGCCCGGATTCCCAGCTCTGCACGGTCACGCGATCGACGTCCAGGTCGACGGCAAGCTGCTCCTGGGTGAGCGGGATGGACTCACGGATCAGCTTGAACAGGTAGCCCGTCACCTCGCCGCGATCTGACCCAGATCGTCCGCGACCCCTCATGCGTCATTCCTACGTTGACTCGTGGTCGACGTTCCGCCGTGCAACGCGTACTGCGGAAGCGCATCTCGCCTGTTCAGTCGTACTGCGGGTGAGTCCAAGCGACGCCGTCGTGATCGTAGCGTCGCAGTTACCGAACGTTCCAGATCCGGTCCCGTGGTTCGGGGTCGGCCGTGAAGTGCTGCCCGGCGGAGGGAGCCAGCGATGCGGGATAGGACATCACCAGGGCGACGGGTGACCTATGACGAGTACCTGACCGCTGTCGCGCTGACCCTGGCACGACGCCACCGCCCAGCCTGGTCGTGGCCGATGTGGAGGTGGATCTGCCGCTGCGGGGCGGAACTGCCCTGTCGCAGCCGACACCACATCCCAATCAACCGGGGGCACTGGCCTGACCAGGAGGAGCAGTGATCGACAAGGCCGAGGGAAGATCCTCATCGGGTGTCTGCCCGGGAAGGACGACATTTGTACCGGCTGTCGGATGTGTTGATCGCGGCTCACGCCGTACCCGTGCCGGCAGGTGGACTGGGGCGACCAGCCGGCGGGCGCGGTCGATGACGGCGGCGCTGCGCGGAGGTCGCGCATGACCACGCACGGCCCGGTGCTGCCGATCTGGAGCTGCGGCGGCTGCGATGCGCCCTGGCCCTGCCGCACACGGCAGCGCGAGCTGCTCGCCGAGTTCGACGACGCCCCGATCTCCCTGGCGCTCTACCTAGGTGCCCAACTGGTGCGGGCCACCCAGGATCTGACCTGGGTGCCGGCGGGTGCGCTGCACAGACGCTTCCTCGGCTGGCTTCGGTGAGCATCCTGCGGCCGGGCGACGAGAAGTTCCACTACAGCGACGGCTCGCACAAGTGGATCCCACCGGACCCGGACTACGACCAGGCGGTCTGGGATGAACAGGTCCGCCAACACAAGTACGGCCACCTCCGGAACGAGCGCCCCAAGGTTCGCATCCAGCGCCCCGTCTGACGGCAGCGAAGTGCAGCAACCGGCCGCTTTCCCCGCAGCGTCCGTACGAGCGTCAAGGCGGTCTTGACGTGACGGCGGTGTCAGGACTGGGTGCGGGTCCACTGCTGGTTGGCGCCGGTGCCGCAGGTGTACTGGGTGATGTCGGTGCCGTCTGCCGTGCCGCTGCTCACCACGTCCAGGCACTTGCCGCTGTGTCGGGCGCGCAGCTGGTAGTAGGTGCCGGCGGCGACCCACTGCCACTGCTGGTTGGTGCCCCCACCACAGGTGTACTGGATGATGTTGGCGCTGTTGGCCGTGGAAGCGTCGGCGACGTCGAGGCATTTGCCGCTGTTCTGGTTGACGATCCGGAAGTAGCCGCTACCGGCATCGCGGAACTCCCACTTCTGGTTCGCGCCCCCGTTCCAGGACCATTGTTTGACTTCGGCGTTGTCGCTGACGGACATGTTCACCACGTCGACCACCTTGCCGCTGTTGCGGTTGGTGATGCGGTAGGAGAGCGGCGCCTCTCCGGTGACGGTGCCCGCGGCGGTATCGATGGTGATGGTGGGATACCAGGTCAGGCTCATGGTCGTGGCGGTGGGGAAGGCGATCGGCAACCACACGTACTGGGAATCGTTGACCGGCCCACCCCAGGCGCCGGCCCAGCGGTCGCCCATGTAGAGGTAGCTCGTCGTCGACGTGCCCTGGATGGGGAGCACGAAGGCCGACTGGGAGCGGAAGGTGGTCGAGTCCCCGACGTTGGTCATGCCGCTCCACGGACCGGAGATGCTGGACGCCGTGGCGTACCTGGCCTGGTTCGGGCTCCAGCCGGTCAGGCCCGAGGTGAGCAGGAAGTAGGTGCTACCGCGCTTGAACAGGGCCGGTGCCTCACGGTTGCCGTCGTTCCAGAAGTTGCCGACCAGCGTGGCCGGGGTGAGGTAGTCGGCGCTGAGGCGGTAGATGAGCAGGTCGCGGTTCTCGTCGCCGGCCGAGATCATGTAGGCGGTACCGCCGTCGTTGTAGAGCGTGATGTCCCGCGACATGTTGCCCAGCGGCCGGAAGCTGCCGTGGTAGGTGTAGGTGCCGTCCACGGTGGCCGAGGAGGCGACGGCGGCCCTGGCCTCGCCGTAGTCACTGCCGTTCTCCTTGTGCATCCACATCACGTACCGGTTGGTGCTGGCGTTGTAGATGACCTTCGGCCGCTCGATGTTTGCCGATTGCAGTTCCGCCGCCGACGACTGGGTCAGCACGTTGTTGCGGAACTCCCAGTCGCGCAGGTTGGTGGAGCGGTAGACGGAGACCGCCCGGAACGTGTTGTTGGCGTTGCGGTTCTCGCCGAACCAGTAGTAGTAGTCGCCGACCTTGAGCACCCCACCACCGTGCGCGTGCACCAGATTGCCGGCGGTGTCGGTGAACTGCGTGCCGTTGGGGATCGTGACCGGCGCGGCCTGGGCCGGGGCGGCGGCCAGGGTGCTGACCGCCACGATCGCCGTTCCGACCAGGGTGAGAGCCGCCGCCAGGGATGGAAGCAGTCTGTTGCGTCGCACTAGGTACGTCCTTCCGTGGGCGGACGACGGCACCACCGTCCGAACCGATTCGCCAATCAATGTACATCTATCTTGGCTGTTGGTGACCTCATCCGCCGGCTGGTGGGCCGGTTGGTCCACTGACGCGGGACGAGCCTCACGCCCGGTCGGCGACCATCACCCGGCTGTGTGCCAGCGACGTGGTCCTGCGGGTCGGCACGGACAGGGCCCGTGCCGTGTCGAGCAGGTCGTGGTCGTCGGTGACCGTGAAGCCGTGCCGGACGAGCAGAGCGGCCATGGCGGCCGGTGTCCAGGTCGAGCGCCACGGTTCGGAGGCCCAGAAACTGCGCCGTCCGGTGGACGCCATCAGCATCCGCGCGACGAGCCGGCCCAGCGTCAGGGACGTCCCGGGCAGCTGAAAGTTGACGACGAGGCGGCTCGTCGGGGCCGAGCAGGCGGCGAGCGCGGCGACCGTCGTGGACACCTCCGTCGTGGTCAGGTACGGCACGACGCCCTCCCAGATCCACGTCGTCGGCTCGTCGGGGCGATGCCCGGCAGCTGCCAGCGCCTCGGCGAGCCGGTCACGGCGGAAGTCCACCGCCACGAACGTCGGCGGGGCGCCGGGCAGAGCATCGGCGCGTTCGCGTTTGTCGCGTTGGCTGCTCGGCTGGTCGACCTCGAAGACCGTCCGGCCCGCGAGCTCCGGCATCCGCCAGGCCCGACCGTCCAGCCCGGCCCCGAGGATCACCACCTGCGAGCTGTGGTGGGCGCGTACGGCGTCGTCGATCGCCACCGTGCGGGGCACGATCATCTCGGCGCAGGCCCGTACCGTCTCGTAGTCGACCCGTTGCCGCCACGACCGGGGCGCGGCGTCGTCGCGTACCCAATCGACGGCCTCGCGCTCGTCGGCGCGGAGCAGGCGCATGGCCGTCGGGTCCGCGAACCGGCCGGGAGCGACCAGGCCGTCCGCCGCCGCGCGGCCCTGACAGACGAGCACCGCGGTACGGCTCGCGGATCGCGTTCCCGACATCGCTCGCGCTCCCGTCCGTGTCCCGGCGCCGGCTCTGCGTGCCGACGGTACCGCCACGCGGAACCATTTGACCGCACCCGATAGCCTTCGCGGCTATGGGCGCGATCAAACCGTGGCACCTTGCCGTCCTCAGCCTCTGCTGCCTGCTGCCGTTCACGGCGGCAGTCGCCGGCGGCGTCTGGGCCGTACTCCGCAAGCGCAACCGCCGCTGACCGACAGCCCGTGCGGTGGCGTGCCCCGCTCAGCCGGGGCCCGCTGAGCGCCGCCCACGGCGACAGGGCCACGCGGGGCACCGCCAGAATGGGCGGGTGCCGGACACCGTCGCCATCGCGCTGATCACGTCACTGTCCACGTTGGCCGCCGCCGCCCTGACCGGGCTGATCGCCGCCCGCAGCACCCGTCGGCAGCTCGCCCACCAGCTCACCATCGCCCGGCAGGAGAGCGCCGACCGGGCCGCGACCCGCCGCGAGGAGCTGCGGCGGGACGCGTATGTCGGGTTCCTCGGCGCCTGCGACGCGGCGTACCGGCGGCTGGACCGGCGGTGGGTCGAGCCGGGCGCGGACGCGGGAGCGCCCGGCTACGACGAGACGTACGCGGCGATGCGGGCCGTGGACGAGGCGTACAACCTTGTGTTGCTCCAGGGCCCGGCGGACGTCGCGGCGGCGGGCCGGTCGGTGGTGGTCAGCCTGACGACGGAGTACGCCGAGCAGCGCCGGCTCGCGGCCGAGCCGGGCGACGCGGCGGCGTCGCTGCGCGACCGGCACCGGGAGCGCTGGCTCGCGGCCATCGAGGTACGCACGGACCGCCGCGTGGCGTTCGTCGACGCCGCGCGCCCCGCGGTCGACCGCGAGGGGTGACCGGCCGCCCCCTATGCTCGGGCGGGACAGGGGGTGGTCAGGTGGATCTGTCCGACATCGGCGCGGTGCTCTTCGACATGGACGGCACCCTGGTCGACTCCGACGCCGCCGTCGAGCGGGCCTGGGAGCGGTGGGCGTCCGAGTACGCCGTCGAACCGGCGGCGGCACTCTCGATCGCGCACGGCAGACCTGCCGACCAGACGATCCGCCGGCTCCTTCCCGCGCTCGACGACGCGGCGGTCGCCGTGGCGGCGGCCCGGCAGTTGGCGTTGCAGTACGACGACCTGTCCGACGTGACCGCCACCCCGGGTGCCCTTGAGCTGCTGTCGACGTTGGCCCGGTTGGGGATGCCCTGGGCGGTGGTGACCAGCGCCGACGTGCGGCTGGCCGAGGCCCGGCTCGGTGCCGCCGGCATCGCGCCACAGGTGTTGGTGACGGTGGAGGACGTCGACGAGGGCAAACCGGCCCCGGACGGCTACCTGCGCGCCGCCGCGCTGCTCGACGTGCCACCGGGGCGCTGTCTGGTCGTCGAGGACGCCGAGGTCGGGTTGCAGGCCGGGCGAGCGGCCGGCGCGATGACGGCCGCGCTCAAGGGACTCGACGGCGACCTGCGGCTGGTCGACCTGACGCAGCTCACGTACGGGTTGTCGGGGTCGGCCACGGCACGCTGACCGGCCGAGGGGTCAGGGCAGGCGCTGGGCCAGCCAGGGGAGCAGGGCGTCGGCCTGGGCCTGCTGGAACGCCCGTACCGTCGGGATGCCGGGGGGCGGCGGTCGGCGGGCGCTGTCGGTGAAGAAGCCGGCCAGCCCGGCGTACACGCCGGTGATCGCGGCGGGGTCGACGTCGGCGGTGAGCGGCAGCCGGCGCAGCATCGCCTCGGTGTCGTGCCCGCCGTGCAGCCGTACGTTCACCAGCAGCAGCGCCGTGTCCAGCCAGGCGGGGCCCCGGCAGGCCCACGGCCAGTCGACCACGGTCACCCTGCCGGCGGCGTCGAGCAGCAGGTTGTCGGCCCGTACGTCGACGTGGCAGAGGGTGTCCCCGGTCAGCGCGGCGACGCCCTCGTCGGCGGCCGCGCGCAGTTCGTCGAGGTGGGTGCGGGCCCATGGGTCGAGCCGTGGCGGCGGGTCGGCGGCGATCCGGTGCCAGCCCGCGAAGTCCCGGGCCAGCAGGTCGGCGGCGGTCGGCACGTGCGCGACGGGGCTCGGGGTGAGCGCGACGGCCATCGCCTCCAGGGCGCCGAGGACGCGGGTCAGCTCGTCGGACCGCCACGGGGTTGCCGGGTGCCGGCCGTCCACGTCGGAGAAGACCAGCGCCACCCAGTCGCCGTCGTCGTGGCAACCCAGCAGGCGAGGCGTCGGCGCGGTCGCCGGGAGTGCCCCGGCGATGCGCGCCTCGGCGCGGTGCATGACCGGACTGTCCGGGTTCAACGCCGGGTTGACCGCCTTCACGAACGCTCGCCGCCCGCCGGCTGTGCGAATCCGGTCGGCGGTGCCCGGCGAGTAACCGCCCGACTGGGACACCGCCTCGACCACCCGGTCACCGATGATGCCCTCCACCGCGGACCGGACCGCCGCCGGCAGGTCACCCCAACCGATCCGCGTCGCTGTCCCCTGCGCCATCCGCTCACGGTGCGGCCCGACCCACTCCTGCGACAACCCGATTCCCGCCGCACCCACCCCGTCGATCATGAGGTTGGCGTGCGTCGAATAGACCAACTCTCCCGCTCACCTCATGATCACCGGGCCGGGGGCCGGGGGCCGGGGGCCGGGGGCCGGACGGGGTGGGCGTGGTGGACTGGTGGCGGGATTCGATCGAGGGGGAGAGGGAGGCCGCGGTGGAGTTGACGCTGACGCCGATGACCGAGCGGGAACTGGCCCGGCTGCGGGAGCCGCTGGAGGTCGGTTACGCCGAGGACCTGGCCGCGCACCGGAGCATGACGCCGGAGGCGGCCCGGGAGCGGTCGGCCGAGCAGCTCCGCGAACTGCTGCCGGCCGGCGCGGCCACCGAGCGGGTGCTGCTGCGGGTGGCGCGGGTCGACGACGCCGAGGTCGGCTGGATCTGGGTGGGCCTGCCGGCGAACGCCGACACCCGACAGGCGTGGATCTACAACATCGAGGTACATCCGGAGCACCGGGGACGCGGCCACGCACGGCGGATGATCCAGCTCATCGAGGCCGAACTGGCGGAACTCGGCGTACCCGAGCTGGGGTTGAACGTCTTCGGCACGAACACCGTGGCGATCGGCCTCTACCGGAGTCTGGGCTTCGAGGTCAGGTCGCAGCAGATGGCGAAGCGAATCGACCCGCCGCGCTGAACCGGGAGTGTTCACCCGCCCAGCGGGAAACCCGCGCGGACCGCACCTGGGGAGGAGCGACGGATGACGCATGGCGCCGGACTGACCATCGGTGTGCTCGGCTCGTACGGCGGCCGGAACCTCGGCGACGAGGCGATCCTCACCGGCCTGCTCACCGATCTCCGCACGCAGGAGCCGAACGCCCGGATCATCGTCTTCTCCCGTCACCCGGAACACACCCGGGCCGCCCACCCGGACGTCGAGGCGGTGCCGTGGGAGGGCGTCAGCCGTACCGACTCGGCGTTGGTGCTGGCCCAGCTCGACCTGCTGATCCTCGGCGGCGGTGGGATCCTCTACGACCGGGAGGCCCGCCGATACCTGCGGGTCGTCCGGGTCGCCCAGGAACGCGGACTGCCGCTGATCACGTACGCGGTGGGGGTCGGGCCGCTCAGCGACGCGGTCGACACCGGCATGGTCCGCGAGACGTTGGCCGGCGCGACCCAGGTGACCGTCCGGGACCAGGAGTCCCGGATGGTCCTGGAGGAGGCGGGACTGCTCAACCCGATCACGGTCACCGCCGACCCGGCGTTCCTGTTGCAGCCGGCCGACTTCCCGGCCCACCTGCTGGCCGAGGAGGGGGTGCCGGTCGGCAAGCGGCTGGTCGGGATCAGCGTGCGCGAGCCGGGGCGGGCCGCCGAACGCCTCGACGTCGACGGGTACCACCGGCTGCTGGCCCAGATCGGTGACTTCCTGGTGCACCGGATCGACGCGTACGTGCTGTTCGTGCCGATGGAACGCGACGACATCCGGCACTCGCACGGGGTGCTGTCGCACATGGTCGCCGCCGAGCGGGGGCGGATCCTGCACGGCAGCTACTCGCCGGAGCAGGTGCTCGGGCTGATGCGCCACTTCGACCTGGCCGTCGGCATGCGCCTGCACTTCCTGATCTTCGCGGCGATGGTGGGTACGCCGTTCCTGCCGTTGCCGTACGCCGGAAAGGTCTTCGACCTGGCCCAGCGGCTCGGTGTGCCGGCGCTGCGAGGCGTGGAACGGGAGGTGGAGGGGCCGCTGCTGGCCGAGGTCGACCGCCTGTGGGACGAACGCGAGCAGCGCGCCGAGGCCACCGCCCGGCGGGTCGCCGAGGTGTGCGAGCAGGCCCGGGGAACCTCCGAGGTCACCCGTGGGGTGCTGGACCAACTGCGCAGTCAGACCCTCACCCGGGCCTGACCGGCGGTCACACCGCCGGGCCGGTCCAGCGGTAACGCCACTCGCGGGCCTCCTCGCGGGCGGCTTCCAACTCGTAGATCTGCGCCTCGGCCAGCCCACCGGGACCGAGGTGGTGGTGGGTGAGCGGCGGGCGGCCGTTGGTGTCCAGCTCGACGGTCACGGTCTGCCCGTCCGCCGTGCCGCCGACGAGGGGAATCTGCACGGATGAAGCCATGCGCCCATCCTGCCTGTCGTGCGGCCACCTCGCAGCGGGATGCGGGGCAGCGCGGAACCGGCCGCGTGGTTAGTGTCGGCGGATGGCAGAGCAGACCATCGATCCGACGCTCGGCCCGGTGCTCGCCCGCGTCGGCGACGAGCGCGCCGTCCTGGAGTCGTTCCTCGACCTCCACCGCGCGGTGGTGTTGCGCAAGGTGCGGGGTCTGTCCGACGACGAGGCCGCCCGTCGGCTGGTGCCCTCCGCGACCACGCTCGCCGGGCTGGTCAAGCACCTGACCCTGGTCGAGCGGAACTGGTTCCCGGTGCTGCTGGCCCCCGAGCCGGGCGACGTCTACCTCCGTTCGGAGGAGGACGCGGTGGCGAGCTTCACCCTCGACGAGCGGGACACGGTCGACGGGCTCGTCGAGGCGTACGAGCGGGCCTGTGCGCGGTCCCGGGCGGTCGTCGCGCGCTTCGACCTCGACCACGTGGTGCCGCACCCGCAGCTCGGCGAGGTGTCGGTGCGCTGGATCCTGGTCCACCTCATCGAGGAGACCGCCCGGCACGCCGGCCACGCCGACATCCTGCGCGAACTGACCGACGGCTCGACCGGCGCCGTCTGAGCACGGCAGGTCAGTGGACAGGTAGCAGGCCCGACGGGTACTCCATGCCGTCGTGGGTGCAGGCCGCCGCGGCGACCCGTGCCGCGTACCGGGCCGCCTGCGTCAGCGGCTCACCCCGCAGCCGGCCGGCGATCAGCCCGGCGGCGAAGGCGTCGCCCGCCCCGTTGCTGTCCACCACCGACCCCGGCGGCGGGGCGGCCGGCACCGGCAACCGGGTGCCGTCGCCCGGGAACAGCTCCGCGCCGTCCGCGCCCCGGGTCACGACCACGGTCCGGGGCGTCAGCGCGTCGGCGAGCGTCCCGGCCCGGTCGGCCAGTCGTACCCCGCTGACCAGGACCAGGTCGGCGGCCTCGGCGAACGGACGGTGGTACGGGTTGGTGCCGTCCCAGTCGTGCAGGTCGGTGGAGAGCGACACGCCCGGCGCGAGCGCGGCCCGCACCGCGGGCAGCAGCGGCACCGACCAGTCCATGATCGAGACGTGGACGTGCCGGGCGTCCGCGACCAGCTCGGCCAGCTGGGTCGGCGAGAACGGCGGGTCGCCGCCGCGCCACGGGCGCGGGTCGTACAGGGAGGTGCGTGCACCGCCCGGGTCCACCAGGTTCACCGATCGCCGGGTGCCGCCCCCGTCCTCGGCCAGCACCGCCGGCACCCCGGCCCGGGCCAGTGCCGTCCGCACCACGTCGCCGGCCGGGTCCGTGCCGAGGGTGTCGACCACCCGTACCCGCAGCCCGAGCGCCCGACCGGCCAGCGCCACCCCGGCCCCGGTGTTGCCGATCCGCAGCTCGATTGGCTCGACGGTGTGCGAGTCGGCGGCCGGCAGCGGAAGCGCGGGCACCCGAACCCGCACATCCACCCCCAACCCACCCAGCACCAGAAGATCGACCATGTTGCGACGCTAGCCCCCGACTCGTCGATCTTGCACTTTCTGTCCCGACGTAACGGGCATTACCACGCATCTCGACAACAGCAACCGCAAGATCGGCGCGGGGTTGTCGCGCCGGGCCGCCTATCCTGGGCCGGGGCGGCGACGAGGGGGAGTACGTGCTGGTCATCCACGGGCTGTGGTTGCCCGGCTCCGGGCTCGCCGTGTGGGCCGAGGACAGTGCGGCGCCGGTGGCCGTCGCGCGTTCCGGGCGGCCTCCCCGGGAGCGCCCGCACCCGTTCGCCGCCGGGCACGCCGACCTGGTCGCGGCCCTCGCCGACGCCGCCGAGCCGGCCCGCCCGGCCACCGCGCTGCTCACCCTGCCCACCCGGGCGGGCGCGCCGACCGACTCACCCGAGCTGATCCGGACCACCGTCGCACCCCCGGTCCGCGGCCGGCCCACCCTCGCCGCGTGGCGGGTGCCCACCCTGGGGTACGCCCCGGACGACGCCCTGCCCCTGCTCCGCGCCCTGGACGATCTCCCGGTGGTGTGCGGGGCGACCCTGCGCCACCTCGCCGAGCTGGCCGACTTCGCCGCCGACCTGGTGGTCCGGGGCCGCGTCCTGCCCGGCGTGAGCGCCCCGATCGACACGACCACCACGGCCGCCGCCGACCTGGACCGTGCCGCCTGGGCCGCCGCCGACTCGATGGGTGCCGACCCGGCGGGTGCCGACCCGGCTGGTGCTGACCCGGCTGGTGCTGACCCGGCGGGTGCCGACCCGGCGGCTGCCGACCGGGCTGGTGCCGGCGCGGCGCGTTCGGTCGATGAGCGGGCGGCTCGGGTGATCGCGCGGGCGGCGTGGCGTCCGCTGCTGACCGGCACCGACGCCGCTTGGGCCCGGTCGCTGGCCCTTGCCCTGCCACCGGCGGCCCGCGCCGCCGCAGTCCCCGCTGTCGCTTCCGTCGCGCTGTCGGCGGCTGCCCCTGCTGGGGTGCCCGCCGAGGTGGGGGAGTCCTCGGTGACCGACGACGGCGACGGCGAGCTGACCGCCGCCGACCTGGTGGCGGACGCGCTCGACGCGCTCACCGACGCCGCCGCACGGGCCGCCCTCGCGAGCACCACCCTGGGCCGGGGAGTGCGCCCGACCGGGCCCGCGCCGGCCTGGCTGGCCGCGTTGGCCGGGCCCCACCGCGACTTCACCGTCGAGCAGGCGGCGCTGGACCTGCTGCGTACCGAGCTGGACGAGTGGCAGCGCGACGCGGCCGGCGGGGCGGTACGGGCCAGCTTCCGGCTGGTCGAGCCGGCCCCCGACGAGGTCACCGAACCGATCCTGGCCACCCGTACGCCCGGCGACATCCCAACGCCGGTCACCTCGACCGACACCGCCCGCTGGCGGTTGGAGTTCGGGTTGCAGGCCGCCGACGAGCCGGGCCTGCACATCGACGCCGCCGAGGTCTGGCGGGCGGACACGTCGGACCCGCTGGCCGGTCGGACGGGCAGCCCGCAGGAGACCCTGCTGGCCGAGTTGGGCCGGGCCAGCCGGCTCTGGCCGGACCTGGACGCCGCACTGCGCACCGCCGCCCCCGAGGCGATGGAGTTGGACATCGAGGGCGCGCACCGGTTCCTCAGCGAGGGCGCGCCGGTGCTGCACGCCGCCGGGTTCGGGGTGCTGCTGCCCTCGTGGTGGCAGCGTCCGTCGGCGCGGCTCGGCGCTCGGCTGCGCGCCCGCAGCCGTACCGCGCCCGGCACGGTGGCCGGCACCGAGGCCGGCGTCGGGTTGGACGCGCTCGTCGACTACCGCTGGGAGATCGCGCTCGGCGACCAGCCGCTGTCGGCCGAGGAGTTGGCGGCGCTGGCCGAGCTGAAGACCCCGCTGGTACGGCTGCGCGGCCGGTGGGTGGAGCTGGACCCGGGGCGGCTCGCGGCCGGTCTGCGCCTGCTCCGCTCGGCCGGCGAGCTGACCGTCGCCGACCTGCTGCGGCTCGGGCTCACCGACGGCGAGGACACCGGGGCGCTGCCGGTGCTGGAGGTGAGCGCCGACGGCGCGCTGGGTGACCTGCTCGCCGGGGCGGTCGAGCACCGACTCACCCCGCTCGACCCACCGCCGGGATTCGCCGGCACGCTGCGGCCGTACCAGCAGCGGGGGTTGGCCTGGCTGGCCTTCCTGCGGTCGTTGGGGCTCGGCGGGGTGCTCGCCGACGACATGGGGCTGGGCAAGACCGTGCAGTTGCTCGCGCTGCTCGCCGGAGACCCGCCGGACGCCGGGCCGACACTCCTGGTCTGTCCGATGTCGCTGGTCGGCAACTGGCAGCGGGAGGCGGCGAAGTTCACCCCGGGACTGCGGGTGCACGTACACCATGGCGCGGAGCGCGCGCGGGGGGCGGAGTTCACCACGGCCGCGCACGGCGCGGACCTGGTCCTGACCACCTACTCGGTGGCCGCCCGGGACGCCGTCGACCTGGCCGGCATCGACTGGCACCGGGTGGTGGTGGACGAGGCGCAGGCGATCAAGAACGCCTCCACCCGGCAGGCCGAGGCGGTCCGCGCGCTGCCCGCCCGGCAGCGGGTGGCGGTGACCGGTACGCCGGTGGAGAACCGGCTCGCCGACCTCTGGTCGATCATGCAGTTCGCCAATCCGGGGTTGCTCGGCCCGGCGGCGACGTTCCGCAAGAAGTTCGCCGAGCCGATCGAGCGCCACGGTGACGCCGAGGCCGCCGAGCGGCTGCGTCGGATCACCGGCCCGTTCGTGCTGCGCCGGCTCAAGACCGACTCGTCGATCATCTCGGACCTGCCGGAGAAGCTGGAGATGGAGGTGGTCTGCAACCTCACCGCCGAGCAGGCCGCCCTGTACCAGGTGGTGGTCGACGACATGCTCGCCCGGATCGAGACCAGCGACGGCATCGAGCGACGGGGACTGGTGCTGGCCACCATGACCCGGCTCAAGCAGGTCTGCAACCACCCGGCCCAGTTGCTGCGCGACGGTTCCCCGCTGGACGGGCGCTCGGGCAAGCTGGCCCGGCTCACCGAGATCCTGGAGGAGGTGCTGGCGGCGGGGGAGCGGGCGCTGCTGTTCACCCAGTACGCCGAGTTCGGCGCGATGCTGCGCGGCCACCTGTCGGCCCGGTTCGGCCGGGAGGTGCTGTTCCTGCACGGTGGCGTCGGCAAGGCCGAGCGGGACGCCCTGGTGCAGCGGTTCCAGTCCGCCGACGGTCCGCCGCTGTTCGTGCTCTCCCTCAAGGCCGGTGGCACCGGCCTCACCCTGACCGCCGCCAACCACGTGGTGCACGTGGACCGGTGGTGGAACCCGGCGGTGGAGGACCAGGCCACCGACCGGGCGTTCCGGATCGGGCAGCGGCGACGCGTGCAGGTCCGCAAGTTCGTCTGCGCGGGCACGGTCGAGGAGAAGGTGGCCGCGTTGATCGCGGACAAGCGCAGCCTCGCCGAGCGGGTGGTCGGCACCGGCGAGCAGTGGATCACCGAGCTGTCCACGGGTCAGCTCCGGGACCTGTTCGCACTGGAGGCCGGGGCGGTGGTGGAGTGAGCGAGCGGAGCGACCGGTTCGCCGACTACGGCCGTCCGCGCAAGGTCGACGGGGGTCTGAAGGCGCGTAGCACCCGGGGCGCGATCGGTCGGTCCTGGTGGTCCCGGCGCTTCCTGGAGGTGCTGGAGTCGTTCGCGCTCGGCACCCGACTGACCCGGGGCCGGTCGTACGCGCGGGCCGGTCAGGTGCTCCGCCTCGACGTCACGCCGGGCCGGGTCACCGCCCAGGTGCAGGGCTCCCGACCCCGGCCGTACGAGGTCTCCATCGCGTTGGCGGCGTTCCCGGAGGCGCTCTGGTCCCGGATCGAGGACGAGTTGGCCGGGCAGGCGTTCTTCAGCGCCCGCCTGCTCGCCGGGGACCTGCCCGACGAGCTGGAGGAGCTGTTCGCCGCGGCGGGCGCCCCGCTCTTCCCCGCCGCCGTGGACGAGCTGACGCAGCGCTGCAACTGCCCCGACTTCGCGGTGCCGTGCAAGCACCTCGCGGCCACGTTCTACCTGCTCGCCGAGGCGTTCGACGCAGACCCGTTCGAGCTGCTGCACTGGCGGGGTCGGTCCCGTGCGGACCTGCTGGACCGGCTGCGCGCCCGCCGCGCCGAGGCGACCGGCGCACCGGCGTCGCCCGCGCCGGTCTCCATCGTGGACCCGGGCCCGTCGGCGGTCGACGTTCTGCCACCGGCCGGCGCGTCCCGGGCGCTCGCCGGGCTGGCCGGCACGCCCGTCACGGACGCGGTGGACCGGTTCTGGACGGCGCCCGTGCCGCTGCCCGACCGGCCACCTCGACTGGCGACCGGGCCGGATCTCCTGCTGCGCCAGCTCGGTCCGCCGGCGCCGGCCATCGGTGGCCCGGGCCTGCTGGAACGGCTGCGCCGCGCGTACCGGGCCTTCGGCCCGGGGTGAACCGTCACGTCCAGCGGCGGCGGAACCGCCACATGATCGCCGCGTTGGCCACCAGCACCACCGCGCAGATCGCACCGGCCAGCCGTCCGGCGAACACGGCCATCGCCGGGAGCGACGCCCACAGCAGGATGGTCAACAACATCAGATAACGGCCCCGACGGGCCCGGACCCGATGGTCGAGCCGGGCGAAGAACGCCGGGTCGCTCTCCCGGAGCTGACGGGTGATCTGGTCGAACCTGCGCTGATCCTCTTTGCTGAGCATGGCGCTGCCTTCCCCTCACGCGTTCAGCGGTTCGGCGGCATACCCGCTGCGACGGCGGCTCACGCTCCTGCTCGTCCTACTTTTCCCCAGCGTGAGAGCACCTCACGTCCGGCTTATCCGAACCTTAAGTTTGCCTGTGGTGGTGAACAGCGGTGAACGTGGCGCGTACGGCGGCGCGGTCCGATCCGTACCCGGCTGCCGCGCGTCGGCCCTGCTGAGAAGGTCGGAGCCCGACTCACGTTGCCCGCCGACCACGAATGCCGTGGTGAGGGCTGTCTTAAGTGCCCCCACGGGCGTGTTCGGCCCACCTTGAAGGCACCTGAGCGCTTGGTTACCTTGCCGTAGCAACCCCCTCAGGCAACAGTCGCCGCACCTGCCGCACCTGCCCGGTCGCAGCTTTCCGGCGCTCATCAGAAATCGGGATTGGTACATGGCCGACCAGAATGTGCCACCACGTCGACCGCGGGACGACCGCGGCTGGGACGGACGCCAGCAGCACACCCCGGACACGTACGGCGACCCCTCCGCGTCCGGGTCGTACGGATACGACTCGCCCCACCCCTACCAGGGCGGCTACCCGGCGCAGGGCGACCCGCGCGAGCAGTACGTCGACGGATACGCGTACAACGCGCAGCCCGCCCCCGGCCCGCGTGGGCCGCAGTGGGTCGGCCCGGAGGGCCTCGGTCGTCCCGCCCCGGCCCGCCCGGCCGGCGCCGGACTGCCCACTCTGGACGATGACGACGAGCCGGGCCGCAAGGTCGGCCGACGCAAGGCGATGGCCGCCATCGGTGGCACCGCCGCCGTCGTGGCCGGTGGCGCGGCGCTCGCCATGACCCCGCAGTTCCGCGACCTCTTCGGTGACGAGGCGGCGGCCGACGCGACCGGCAACACGGTGACCGACGGGACCGCGGCGCGCCCCAGCGGCCAGCAGCCCAGCACGGTGCGTACCTACACCGAGCAGAACGAGAGCTACATGGGCTCGCGGGCCGGCGAGGCGCTGAAGAAGAACGCGCCCGCCGGTGGCCGTACCTTCTCCGGTCCGGCCGCGGCCGCCGCGGCGACCGAGGTGACCGTCAAGACCGTGCTCGCCAAGGACCCGATCCTGCACCTGGCCCGGCGGGCCACCTTCGGTGCGACGCCCGCGGTGGTCGCCGACATCAAGAAGCAGGGCATCGACGCGTGGATCCGGTCGCAGCTCGACCCGGACAAGATCGAGCCGAGCAAGGCCGAGCTGAAGCTCTCCGAGCTGCCCACCCAGTCGCTCTCCGTGCAGCAGTTGCGGGACCAGCGGGACAAGCTCAACGACATGGGCGCCCAGCCGGAGCGGGAGGTGGTCGACGCCACCCTGGCCCGGCAGATCTGGTCGAAGCGTCAGCTCTTCGAGGTGATGGTCGACTTCTGGAACGACTTCCTGCACGTCGCCGCCGACTTCGACGGTGGTGAGGTCTACCGGACCTCGTTCGACAAGGACGTGGTGCGCAAGCACGCGCTGGGCAGCTACCCCGAGATGCTGGTGGCGGCGAACAAGCACCCCGCGCTGCTGATCTACCTGAACCAGAAGGACTCCCGCAAGGACGCCATCAACGAGAACCTCGCCCGGGAGAACCTCGAGCTGTACTCGGTCGGCGTCGACGGCGGCTACAAGGAGGGTGACGTCCGGCAGGCCGCCATGCTCCAGACCGGCCGTGGCGTCGACGACAAGGGCCAGTACGTCCTGCGTGTCAACCAGCACTACATGGGCAAGGTGAAGATCCTCGGCTTCACCCACGCCAACACGTTCAGCATCAAGGACGTCAACAACCCGACGGCCAAGGAGATCGCCGCCGTGGACGCGGCGATCGACAAGTACATCACCTACATCGCGCTGCACCCCTCGACCGCGAAGTACGTGGCGCAGAGCCTCGCCACCCGGTTCGTCTCGGACACCCCGCCGAAGTCCCTGGTGGACCGGCTGGCCAAGACGTACAGCAGCAACAACGGCATGATCAAGCCGGTGCTGATGACGCTGTTCAGCTCGTCCGAGTTCTGGGCGGCGGTGGGGCAGAAGGTCCGCCGGCCGATGGAGTACCTGGTCGCCACGTACCGCACCCTGGGTGTCTCGCCCGAGGCGTCGCCGAAGAACAACAACGGCGACAACAAGCGCACCCCGTTTGCCCGGGGCCTGCGGCAGATCCACGACAAGCTGCGCGAGCTGGGCCAGTACCCGATGGGTCAGCCCACCCCGGACGGGTACCCCGACGTCTACGTCGCGTGGACCTCGGCGGGCACGATGGTCAACGGCTGGAACGAGGCCGGCGAGATCGTGGCCGGTTACCGCACCGTCTTCACGTACACCGCGCCCGAGAAGCTGGTCAAGGCGCCGGCCACCGCCGGGGCGTACGTGGACGCGCTGTCCCTGCGGCTCGTGGGCCAGAAGCTGAGCACCCGGGAGAAGAACCTCATCCTCGGCGTGGCCGGTGTGGCGGCGACCGCCAAGGTCGACGCCACGTTCAACGGGGCCATCACCGCCGTCGCGCGGGCGATCCTCGCTTCCCCCCAGCACCACCTCCGGTGAGGCACCCGATGGAGAAGACTGTGTACAACTCTTTCCCCCTGCACCCCGAATGCCCCGACGTGCGACGGCTGGCCGACAACCCGGCCGAGGCGCTGCTGCGCGCCGAGGCCGACCTGGTGGCCGCCGAGAACGCGGCCGAGGCCGACCGTTACCGCCGGCTGGAGGACCTGGAGGAGGCCCAGCAGGACGGGCGCGGCGTCACCCGACGCACGTTCGTCGCCGGTGCCGCGGCCACCGCCACCGCACTGGCCACCGCCCAGTTCGTCACCACCTCGGCGTCGTTCGCGGCCACCAAGACCGGCACGCTGATCCACGTCTTCCTGTACGGCGGCCTGGACGGGCTCAGCCTCGTCGCACCGGACAACGACCCGGTGCTCGCCAAGGCCCGGCCCGACCTGCTGCTCGGCAACGACTCGCTGGCCCTGAGCCGCGGCTTCAAGCTGACCAGCGCGTTCAAGCCGCTGGAGAGCTTCCTCAAGGCCGGTCAGCTCGGCTTCATCCCGGCGGTCTCCGACGAGCGGCTGTCGCGCAGCCACTTCCAGGCCGCCGACGCCTGCAACCTGGGTGGTCTGCCCAACGAGACCGGCGGCCGGGGCTGGCTCGACGGCCTGGTCGACCACCTCGGCAAGGGCACCGCGTTCCGCAGCGTCGGCATCGGCAGCACGCTGCCCCGCTCGCTGGTCGGCAACAACGGCGCGCTCTCGCTGAACAGCGTCGGCTCGCTGCGGCTCAACGGCGACGACAAGTACCGGGCCGCCACCGAGAAGGCCATCAAGGGACTCTTCACCGGGATCAACCACCCGGTCGAGGAGGCCGTGCAGGAGGGCATGGGCGCGCTCGCCACCGCGCAGAAGCTCGCCGCCAAGCCGTACCAGCCCGCCGAGGGCGTCAAGTACGAGGGCGTCGGCAACGCGTTCCAGCAGCTCGCCCAGCTCATCAAGGGCGGCGCCAACGTCCGGGTCGCCACCGTCGGCATGGGCGGCTACGACACCCACGAGAACCAGGGCACCCAGAGCGGCGGCCAGCTGCACCGCCGGCTGAACGAGCTGGCCAGCGCGATGGCGGCGTTCTTCACCGACCTCGGCCCGCAGGCCGCCGACGTGACGATCATGGTGTCCAGTGAGTTCGGCCGCCGGGTCGGCTCGAACACCGGCGGCACCGACCACGGCCACGGTGGCGTGGTCACCGTCCTGTCCGGCAAGAAGCTGGCCGGATCGCTGCTGGGCACCTGGAACGGCCTGAGCAAGTTGGACTCCGGCGACGTGCCGGAATACAACAACATGTTCAACGTCTACGGCTCCCTGGCGCAGGGTCGCTTCGGGCTCACCAACGCCGAGGTGCAGAAGGTGTTCCCGCGCATGAAGTACGCCCCGATGAAGCTGTACGCGTGACGTACCCGGGCACCCACGCCGCCGGCCGCCGCACCGGGACCTCGTCCCGGCACGGCGGCCGGTCGGCTGCTCCCGTACCCCCGCAGGTCCCGCAGCGGCGCGGACCCGGCGGCCGGCGGTTGCTGGCCGTGCTGCTGCTGGTCGGGCTGGTGGCCAGCGTGCTGCCGTGGTGGCTGGGAACCCCCGCCGGCTCGCTGCGCAGCACCGCCGCGACCCTCACCGCCGGCGGCCGGATCACCGGGCTGATCGCCGGGTACCTGCTGCTCGTGCAGGTGCTGATGATGAGTCGCCTGCCCGCGCTGGAACGGTGGATCGGCGGCGAGCAGATCGGCCGCTGGCACCGCGACATCGGCGCGACGCTGCTCGTCACCGTGCTGGCGCACCTGTCGCTGATCCTCGTCGGCTACGCCGACCTGCGGAACCACTCGGTGTTCGCCGAGGTGGGCACACTGCTCGGCAGCTACGAGGACATGCTCTCGGCCTTCATCGCCACCGGCATCATGATGGTGGTCGGGTTCAGCAGCGTCCGGGCCATCCGGCGCGCGCTGCCCTACGAGCTGTGGCACCTGCTGCACCGCTCCAGCTACCTGGTGCTGCTGCTCGGCTACGGGCACCAGTTCAGCCACGGCGCGCAGCTCTACAAGCCGGGCCCGGTACGCACCGGCTGGATCGCGCTCTACCTGCTGGTGGTCGCCGCGCTGCTGTGGGGACGGGTGATCACGCCGCTGGCGTTCAACCTGCGCTACAGGCTGCGAGTCGCCGACGTGGTCGCGGAGAGCCCGGACACCATCTCCATCTACCTCACCGGGGAGCGGCTGGGCCGGCTCGCGATGCTCGGCGGTCAGTACTTCCGCTGGCGCTTCCTCACCCCCGGCTGCTGGTGGCAGTCGCACCCGTTCTCCGTCTCCGCCGCAGCGAACGGCCGCTGGCTGCGGCTCACCGTCAAGGTCGTCGGCCGGCACACCGCCGACCTGCGCGACCTCGACCCGGGTACCCGGGTGTGGGCGCAGGGCCCGTCGGGCACCTTCACCGCCGCGCACCGGCTGCGCGAACGGGCGCTGCTGATCGCCGGCGGCAGCGGCATCACGCCGATCCGGGCGATGCTCGAGGAGTTGCCGCCGGGCGCGGCCCTGATCTACCGGGCCCGTACGCCGGCCGACGTGCTGCTCAGCCGCGAGCTGGACTGGCTGGCCCAGGAACGCGACACGTCGATCTGGTACGTCATCGGCTCCCGCGACGACCCCGGCCCGCGCCAGCTCATGAGCCCGGACGGACTGCGCCAACTGGTACCCGACGTGGCCCGGCGCGACGTCTACCTCTGCGGACCGCCCGGACTCGTCGAGCAGTCGGTGCGCGCGCTGCGCCGGGCCGGCGTGCCCCGCCGGCAGATCCACCTGGCCACCTTCGAACTGTAGGAAGGCATCGCATGCGTCGCGCGTTGCTCGCGATCACCGGCCTGGCCGCCAGCACCACCGCCCTGGTGGTGCTCAAGGGCTCGCCGGGCACCACCCAGGTCGCTCAGAACCTGCCGACCGCGCAACCGGTCAACCCCAGCGGACCGGGCGTCGACCCGAGCGTCGCCCCGGCCGCCGACCCGTCGGGTGCGGCGCCGAAGCCGTCGGAGACCACCGACGCGCCTGCGTCGCCGAAGCCCGGCAAGACGACCGCCAAGCCGTCCGGCACGAAGACCACCGCGAAGGCCCCGACCGCGCCGAAGACCACCAAGGCGCCGCAGCAGCCCACCACCCGCCGGGTCACCGGGCCGCCCGTGGACACGGCCGACGACTACGGGTACGTGCAGGTGCAGATCGTGGTCTCCGGCAACAAGATCATCGACGCGGTGACGTTGTCCCTGCCCAGCGGCGGCGAGTCCGACATCCACAGCGGCGACGTCCGCAACGCCTACAACGGCACGGGCGGCGAGGTGGTGCAGAAACAGAGCGCCAACCTCAACACCGTCTCCGGCGCCACCGCCACCAGCAACGCGTACAAGTCGTCCCTGCGGGCCGCCATCGAGCAGGCGTTCTGACGTGCCGGCCGCGATGACCCGGCCCGGGTTGTGCCGGGTCGAGCACATCATGGGTACGACGATCACGCTGGACCTCGCCGACGACCTGTCTCCAGCGCGGCTGCGTGAACTGGCCGACGACGTCTTCGCCTGGATGCACGAGGTGGACGCCCGGTTCAGCACGTACAAGTCGGACAGCGAGGTGTGCCGGTTCGACCGGGGCGAGGTGCTGCTCTCCGAGGCGTCGGCGGACCTGCGTTTCGTGCTGGCGGCGTGCGCCGACCTGTGGGGCGTCACCGACGGGTTCTTCGACGCGTACGCCACCGGCGGGTTCGATCCGTCGGGGTTCGTGAAGGGTTGGGCGGCCCAGGTCGCCTCGGACCGGCTCCTCGCCGCGGGCGCGGCGAACCACTGCGTCAACGCCGGTGGTGACGTGCGTGTACGGGGTTTCTCACCGACCGGTGAGCCGTGGCGCATCGGCATCCGGCACCCGTGGGACGAGATGGCGACCTGCCTGGTGCTCGCCGGCACCGACCTGGCGGTGGCCACCTCCGGGGTGTACGAGCGGGGCCGGCACGTGCTGGACCCACGCCGGGGCGCCCCGGCCAGCGGGCTGCGCTCGGTGACCGTGGTCGGCAGCGACCTGGGTGTCGCGGACGCCTACGCCACCGCCGCCCTGGCCATGGGCGCGGCGGGGATCGGCTGGCTGGACCGGCTGACCGACCACACCTACGCGGTCATCACCGACGACGCCCGCCAGTACCACTCCGCCACCCTCCCGCAAACGGTCTGACCCACCCCTTTCCCCGCGATCTTGCAGTTTCGGTTGCCGATCCGTCCCTTGTGGTGGGGAATGCCGCGACACAAAGTGCAAGATCGGCGGGGTGGGGTGGGGCGGCGCGGGGTGGGGGGTTTAGCGGAGGGGGCGGTGGGTGGTGGCGGGGCGGGTGCCGGTGGGGCGTGGGCGGCCCGGGCGGGAGCCCGTCGGGCGGGTGCCCGCCCAGCGGTGCCCTCGTTGGCCGCGGCGGGGCGGCTCGGTGCCGCCGGGATACGGCGAGCGGTCGTGTGTGGGCATCGTTCCCCCGTTCGTGGCGCGCGTTCGCGCCGTCGCCTGCTCAACGAGGACCGGTGGCCCGGCGACGTTGTCGGTCACCGGATCGGATCGTCGGCCGGCCCCGGCTCACCGGCCCCGGCGGGGCAGCGGCAGGTGGCCGGGGAGCAGGTCGTGGGTGAGTGTCACCCCGCTGGCGCGCAGCGCCTCGATCAGGGTGTTCTGCACGAGGTACGAGTCGGGAAGCTGCCAGCGGGCCTGCTCAGGGGCGACCGCCCAGCGTACGGTTCCCTCGGGCAGACGGGTCGGCGGCGCGGGGATCCACGAACCCGGCCCGTGCCGGACCACGTGGAAGCAGTGCTCCAACTCCGGCCGCAGCGGGTCACCGGGCCGTACCAGGAACATCCACCGGCCGGTGGGGGTGACCAGCACGGGCCCGCGTACGCCGGTGCCGGCGGGGTGGGTCTGCACCGCGTCGAGTACGTGCCGGCCGAGGTGTGCCGGCACCTCCAGCACGTCGAAGGTGCGCCCGGTGGGCAGCAGGACGCCGTGTGGGCGGGTCCGCCACCAGGTGGCCACCCGGGCCGGGTCGGTGGTGGCGGCCAGCTCCCAGTTCTCCAGCGCGGGGTGGCAGCCGACCGTGGGACAGCCGGCCCGGCCGCACACGAATCGGCTGCGGGCGAGGCAGGCGCCGGGCGTCACCTCCCAACCGTGCACGGCGTACCGGATGGCGACCCGGCGCAGCCGGACGCGTTCCAGCGGCGACAGTTCGGCGACGCGTGGTCCGACGTTCCCCCACATGTGTGCCATCTCCCCTCGGTCGGGCCCGGCGGACGCCAGGTCGCAGTTCGAGCGCCGTCACTGCCGTAACCCACGATCGTTGAGGTTGACGAACGGCTCGTGCAACTTGCACGAAAAGTACGAGGACTGGCTGTCCGGCTGACGTACAGGCTGTGCGACCAGCGAAAACTGCAAGACGAACGACTGAATCGCCGCACCCGCGGACAGCGCCCCGCCCGATCGGCGGCGGCAGGGGGAGGGATGGGGAGATGGACGAGCTACCCATTGGACGGCGAGTGGCCTACTGGCGGGGGCGGCGCAAGATGTCGCAGCAGGTCTTCGCGGACCGCCTGGGCAAGTCGAAAAGCTGGGTCGACAAGGTCGAGCGGGGCGTCCGCCGGCTGGACAAGTTCTCCGTCCTCTACGAGATCGCGGACATCCTCCAGATGGACGTGCAACTGCTCATGGGCCGGGACCCGGAGCGGCGTACGGACGCTCTGAACTGCATCGACCAGGTCGAGGTGCAGGAGATCCGGGCCGCCCTGGAACGGTACGACTCGATGAGCGCGTACTTCGACGCCGTGCCGTACCCGCCCCCGCTGGACGACATGCGCAAGGCCGTCAACCACGCCTGGCTCACCTACCAGTACGGCCGGTACGGGATGCTCACCCGCGCGCTGCCCAAACTGCTGCGCGACGCGCAGGCGGCCGACGCCGCGTACGCCGGCGCGCAGGCCCCGGAGGCCGCGCACCTGCTCGGGCAGGTCTACCAGATCGCCTCCTCGGTGCTGCGCAAGCTCGGTGAGTTCGAGCTGGCCTGGCTGGCCGCCGACCGGTCGATGGCGGTGGCCCAACGCGCCGACGACCCGCTGCTGGCCGGCATCGCCACCACCCGGGTCTGCAACGCGCTGGTCGCCATGGGCCGGGCCCGGCCGGCGCTCGAGCTGAACGTCCAGATCGCCAACCGGCTGGCGCCCGGCGGCAGCAACGAGGTCTCACCGGCCCGACTCTCGGTCTACGGGATGCTGCTGTTGCAGGGCGCGATGGCCGCGGCCCGGATCGGCGACTCGGCCAGCGTCGACGACCTGATCAGCTGCGCGCAGGAGGCCGCCACCCTGCTCGGCGGCGACCACAACCACTACTGGACCTCGTTCGGCCCGACCAACGTCGAGCTGCACCGGGCCGCCGCCGCCGTCGAGTTGGGCGACGGGGGCCGCGCGGTGGAGGTCCACCAACTCCGCATCGCCGAGCCCGACTTCAACGCGCTGCTGCCCGAACGTCGTGCCCACCACCTGCTCGACATCGCCCGCGGGTACGCCCAGATCGGCGACGTGGCCAACGCCGGCGAGATGCTGCTGCTCGGTGACCGGCTCGCGCCGTCCGAGATCCGCTGCCGGCCGATCGCCCACGAGGTGATGTCCGACGTGCTTCGTCGCACACGGGGTGCGCCACCTTCTCCGATAGCGGAGTTGGCTGAGCAGATGGGAGTAGGGGTATGAGCGCGGAGCCGGTGTGACGACCGGCGCACCACACACCAGCGAGCACCGTGCGGTGCTCTACGTCATCGCCTGCGGGTCGCCGCTGGCCCGTCACGTCGGCCGCCTGGTCGAGTTGGCCCAGGCCGACGGCTGGGACGTCTGCGTGGTCACCACGCCGGACGGCGCGAAGTTCGTCGACCAGACGGCCCTGGTCCGGCAGACCGGCCACCCGGTGCGGACGCACTACAAGAATCCCGGTGACCCGGACGTGCTGCCGCCCGCCGACGCCATGGTCGTCTGTCCGGCGACCGTGAACACGGTCAACAAGTGGGCGGCGGGCATCGCCGACACCCTCGCCCTCGGCCTGCTCGTCGAGGCGCAGGGCAAGGGCATACCGATCGTCGCGGTGCCGTACACCAACGTCGCGATGGCCGCCCATCCGGCGTTCCGGGCCGGCGTGGCCCGGCTGGCGGACTGGGGGATCACGGTGCTCTTCGGTGACCACGTGGTCGCCCTGCACCCACCCGGCACGGGCGAGCAGCACATGCACGCCTTCCCCTGGGCGATGCCGCTGGCCGCCCTGCGGACCGTCGCGTACCGCGCCGCCTGAGCCTGCCCGCCGGGGCCGGCACGTCGGCGGCGCTGCCGCCCCGGCGGCTCGAACGGCGTCGCCGGTTAGCGGCCCGGCGAGGGCCGGCCGGACCGCCGACCGGCGCGGCCGGGGCCGGGTGTCACCGCCTGCGGGCCTCCGCGCCGGTAAGCTGGCCCGCCGTGAGCACAAGCCGATCCGCGCCCACGGTGAGCGACGTGGTGGCCGAGGTGGAGCGCCGCTACCCGCCGGCCTGGGCCGAGGACTGGGACCGCGTCGGCCTGGTGCTGGGCGAGCCGACCGCCCCGGTCCGCCGGGTGCTCTGCGTGGTCGACGTGGTGCCCGAGACGGTCGCCGAGGCGCTGACCGTCGGGGCCGACATGATCATCGCGCACCATCCGCTGCTGCTGCGCGGGGTGTCGTCGGTCGCGCCGACGACCGTCAAGGGCCGGATCGTCCACGAGCTGATCCGGGCCGGTGTGGCGCTCTACGCGGCGCACACCAACGCCGACGTGGCCTCCCCGGGCGTCTCGGACGCCCTCGCGGCCCGGTTCGGCCTGACCGGGCTACGCCCGCTGCAACGGCCCGCGCCCGGCTCGCCAGCGCACGGCGACGACCGTGGATTCGGCCGGATCGGCGACCTGCCCCACCCGATGACCCTCGCCGAGCTGACCCGGCACGCCGCCGCCGTGCTTCCCGTCACGTCCTGGGGAGTTCGCGCCGCGGGCGATCCCCGGCGTATGGTTCGTACCCTCGCCGTCAGCGGCGGGTCGGGGGACAGCTTCCTCGGCGCCGCGACCGCCGCCGGGGTGGACGCGTTTCTCACCTCCGACCTGCGGCACCACCCGGCCAGCGAGCACGTCGCCGCCGATGGTCCCGCCCTGATCGAGGCCGCCCACTGGGCGACCGAACGACCGTGGCTGGACGACCTGGCCGCCTTCCTGCGGAAGGCGCCGGGCGTCGAGACGCTGGTGTCCGACCTGGACACCGACCCGTGGACCGTGCACGCCGCCGCACCCGTTGTGGACGACAAGGAGCCCGACCGTGAAGGCTGACCCCCAGGTCCAGCGCCGCCTGCTCGACCTGCAGGCGCTCGACACCAACCTCGCCCAGCTCGCGCACCGTCGCCGGTCGCTGCCGGAGCGGGCCGAACTGGAGGCACTGGCCCGGGAGCTGTCGTCGCTGGAGGACGAGCGGGTACGCGCCCAGGTGGCGGTCGACGACCTGGACCGGGACATCGCCCGGCTGGAGAAGGACGTCGACCAGGTCCGCGCCCGCAAGGAGAAGGACCAGAACCGGCTCGCCGCCGGCACCGGCCCGGCCCGGGAGTTGGAGGCGCTCCAGCACGAGCTGGCCTCGCTCAACCGGCGTCAGGGTGACCTGGAGGACGCCGAGCTGGAGTTGATGGAACAGCGGGAGACCGCCCAGGGCGTCCTGGACGGCGTGGAGCAGCGCCTCGCCGACGCCCGGGAGAAGCGGGCCGCCACCGAACAGCGCCGCGACGACGCGCTGGCCGAGATCGCCAAGGAGGAGGAGTTCAAGCGGAGCGCCCGGCAGCCGCTCGCGGCCGACCTCCCGGCCGAGCTGGTCACCCTCTACGACAAGATCCGCGAGGACACCGGGCTGGGCGCGGCGCTGCTCACCGCCGGCCGCTGCGGCGGCTGCCGGCTGGAACTCTCCGGCGCCGACCTGGCCCGCATCCGCAAGGCCGCCCCGGACGACGTGGTCCGCTGCGAGGACTGCCGCCGGATCATGGTCCGTACCAACGAGTCGGGTCTGTAGGTCGTGGCGCCGCGCGTGGTCGTCGTCGAGGCCGACGGCGGGTCCCGGGGCAACCCCGGGCCGGCCGGCTACGGCGCGGTGGTGCGTGACCCGGAGACCGGCGAGGTGCTCGCCGAGCGCTCCGAGTCGTTGGGTACGGCGACCAACAACGTCGCCGAGTACCAGGGTCTGATCGCCGGTCTGCGGGCCGCCGCCGAGCTGGACGCCACCGAGGTGGACGTCCGGATGGACTCCAAGCTGGTGGTCGAGCAGATGTGCGGCCGGTGGCAGATCAAGCACCCCGGCCTGCGTCCGCTGGCCGCTCAGGCGGCCGCGCTGGTGGGCCGCTTCGGCGCGGTCCGCTTCACCTGGATCCCGCGCGAGGAGAACCGGCACGCCGACGCGCTCGCCAACGCCGCGATGGACGCCGCCGCCGGCCGGCCCGCCGCGCCGGCCTCCCTCGGCGCACCGGCCTCGGCCAGCGTGCCTGCCGGGGGCGCGTCGACGGGCAGCGACCCGGCGACCGCGCCGGCCTCCTGGGAGCCCCGTCCGAGCTTCACCGCCACCCGCCTGATCCTCGTGCGGCACGGCGAGACCGCGTACACCGAGCAGGGCCGCTACTCCGGCCGAGGCGACGTGCCGCTCTCCGAGCGCGGCCGGGCCCAGGCCGCGGCCACCGGCGCGCGGGTGGCCGCGCTGGCGCCGTCCGTCGCGGCCGTGCTCAGCTCACCCCTGTCCCGGTGTACGGCCACCGCAGCGGCGATCGCCGACGCGATCGGTGCCGTGCCGGTCCGCACCGAGGCCGACCTGATCGAGTGCGACTTCGGGCAGTGGGAGGGGCGTACCTTCGCCGAGGTACGCCAGCAGTGGCCGGGTGAGATGGACGCCTGGCTCGCCTCGACGCGGATCGCCCCGCCGGGCGGCGAGTCGTTCACCCAGGTGGCCGAACGGGTGCGTCGGGTCGTCGACGCGCTGCCGAAGGCGTACCCCGGTGAGACCGTGGTGGTCGTCTCGCACGTCTCGCCGATCAAGCTGGCGTTGCGCGACGCCCTCGCCGCCACCGACGGCTTCCTGCACCGGCTGTTCCTGGACGCGGCCGGCATCTCGGTGCTCGACCTGTGGCCCGACGGCGGCATCGCCGTCCGCACGGTCAACGACACCGCGCACCTGCCCGCTGCCTGAGCAGCGCACCCACCCTCCACCGTTCGGCGCAAACCGTGCGCCGTTCGGCGCAGCGCCGTCCGCACCCTGATCGTGACGGCGGTCACAGAGTCGTAGCCTCCGGCCGTTACATCGAGTGCCTCGACTCCCCGGAGGTGTGTCAGATGGCTGCACCCGAACCGGAGGCGCCTACCACGGCGTCGTCCAGGGCGAAGGACCACAGCCCCTGGAACTGGTTGCTCCTGATCCCCATCGTGGTGCCGCTGGTCCCGGCGTTCTTCAACAGTGACGCGCCCCGGATCTTCGGCTTCCCCCGCTACTACTGGCTGCAACTGGCCTGGATCCTGCTCGGCGTCTCCACCACGACGCTGGTCTACCAGATGACCAAGAAGCGGGGGACCCGCTGATGTGGCGCGACCATCTCACCGAGATCATCGTCTTCTCGCTGCTGTTCCTGCTGGTCAGCGCGATGGGTTTCGTGGCCGCCCGGTGGCGCGCGCCGAAGGACATGGCACACCTCGACGAGTGGGGCCTGGGCGGGCGCAGCTTCGGCGGCTGGATCACCTGGTTCCTGGTCGGCGGTGACCTCTACACCGCGTACACCTTCGTGGCGGTGCCGGCGCTGATGTTCGGGGCCGGGGCGGCCGGGTTCTTCGCCGTGCCGTACACGATCGTGATCTATCCGATGGTGTTCCTGGTGCTGATCCGGCTCTGGTCGGTCTCGCACCGGCACGGCTTCGTCACCCCGGCCGACTTCGTCCGGCGGCGGTTCGACTCGCCCGTGCTGGCACTGCTCATCGCGATCACCGGGATCGTCGCCACCATGCCGTACATCGCGCTGCAACTGGTGGGCATCGAGGCGGTGCTCAAGACGATGGGCGTGACGGGCGACAGCGCCCTGGCCCGGCACCTGCCGATCATCATCGCGTTCGCCATCCTCGCCGCGTACACCTACCAGTCGGGGCTGCGCGCGCCCGCGCTGATCGCGTTCGTCAAGGACAGCCTGATCTACATCGTCATCCTGGTGGCGGTCATCTACCTGCCGTACAAGCTCGGCGGTTGGGGCGACATCTTCGACGCCGCGGACGCGAAGTTCCAGGCGTCACCGAACCCGAACGACGGCATCCTGCTCAACGCCAACAACCAGCTTCAGTACGTCACGTTGGCGTTCGGGTCGGCGTTGGCCCTGTTCCTCTACCCGCACAGCATCACCGGCGTCCTGGCCAGCCGGAACCGGGACGTGATCAAGCGGAACATGTCGGCGCTGCCCGCGTACAGCCTGCTGCTCGGGCTCATCGCGCTGCTCGGCTACATGGCCATCGCGGCCGGGGTGAAGCCGCTGCCGGGGGCCTCGGCCGGCAGCGTGGACAACAACACGATCGTGCCGCTGCTGTTCGACCAGCAGTTCCCGGACTGGTTCGCCGGGGTGGCGTACGCGGCGATCGGCATCGGCGCGCTGGTGCCGGCGGCGATCATGTCGATCGCGGCGGCGAACCTGTTCACCCGCAACATCTACAAGGAGTACCTGAAGAAGGACGCCACCGCCGCGCAGGAGGCCAACGTCTCGAAGATCACCTCCCTGGTGGTCAAGGTCGGCGCGGTCGCCTGCATCGTCTTCCTCGACCCGCAGTTCTCGATCGACCTCCAGCTCATCGGCGGCGTCATCATCCTCCAGACGCTGCCGGCGGTGGCGCTGGGCCTCTACACCCGCTGGTTTCACCGCACCGCCCTGATCGCCGGCTGGGCCGCCGGCATGGGCCTCGGCATGTGGATGCTGTACCAGGTCGCCAGCCCGACGAAGAAGCACTTCGGCGGCTCGGCGTTCCCGCTGTCCGAGTTCGGGTTCGACACCAAGAAGACGATCTACGTGGGCATCGTGGCGGTGCTGGTCAACCTGGCCGTCGCCGCCCTGCTGACGCTGATCCTGCGGGCCGTGAAGGCGCCCGAGGGAGTCGACGGCACCGAGCCGGACGACTACTTCGCCGACGAGGGCGACCCCCGCGTCACCCCGGGTGCCGACCGCGACGTCAACTCGGCCCGCGAGCCGGTCGCCTGACCCCGTTCCCGTTCCCGTTCCCGTTCCCCGGGCGCCCGCCGCGAGGCAGGCGCCCGGGGGCGTCTGGCGCCCGGTCGCGAAGCGTCGCCCGTCGCTCACCCCTTCAAGATCGTGCTCGATCCTTGTTGTAGTGGTGTCGGGCGGCGGGGATGGCACTACAACCAGGATGTTGCGCGATCTTGGCGGCGAACGAGTGCGGGGCAGCGCCGGGCTGGGGTGCGCAACTTCAGGGATGTTGCTGCCTTGGGGGCGCCGGAGGCAGCAGCATCGGTGAAGTTGCGCGGATCTTGGCGGTCAGCGTTGGCGGTTGCGGTTTATCAGGGCCTGGTTGAGGCGGCCTAGGAGTCGCGCCAGCGTTTCGCGGTCTTCGGGGCTCCAGTCGGACAGCATGTCGCCGTAGAGGCGGGTGCGGGCGGCCTGCACGGCGGCCATCCGCTGGAGGCCGGCGGTCGTGGGGGAGATGACGGTGCCGCGCCCGTCCGTTGGGTCGGGGGCGCGGGCGATGAGGCCGTCGCGTTGCAGGGCGGAGACCTGTCGGGTCACCGTCGAGCCGTCCAGGTTGAGGCGCGCGGCGAGCGCGGAGACGTTCTGCGGGCCGGCGGCGTCGAGGTGTCGCAGGATGACGTAAGCCGCTCGGTCGAGCACTCGGTGCTCGGCGGTGCCGGTGGCCCGCCGGGTGGCCTCGCCGAAGCGCATCAGCAGGGCCACCTCGGTCTCGATCAGTCCGAGGGTGCTCTCGTCGTCGTCGCTCATAGCTGTAGGATACAGGGTAAATACCTGTACGATACAGCTAATTGGGGAGTCGGAGTGGATCGGTCATCCGAACCAAACCGCAGTGCCATCTACGCCACCACTCTGGTGGCCTTCCTCGCCATCGCCGGCATCGCCGTCGTCGACCCGATCCTGCCCGCCATCGGCGAGGCGATCGGGGTCACCGCCTGGCAGGTCGAGTTGCTGTTCACCGCGTACATCGCGGTCATGGCCCTGGGGATGATCCCGGCGACGCTCGCGAGCGGCCGGTTCGGCTTCAAGCCGGTGCTGGTCACCGGCGTCTCGGTGGTCGGCCTGGCCGCCATCCTCGCCTCGTTCAGCGACAACATCGTGCAGCTCTCCGTGCTGCGCGGCGTGTGGGGCCTCGGCAACGCGATGTTCTTCGCCACCGCCATGGTGGTGCTGGTCAACCTGGCCGTCGACCGGGAGTGGGTGGTCGGCCTCTTCGAGACCGCCCTCGGTCTCGGCTTCGCCGTCGGCCCGCTGATCGGCGGCCTGCTCGGCGAGGTGAGCTGGCGGCTGCCGTTCTTCGTCTGCGGCGTGTTCATGGTCCTCGCCCTCGCCGTGGCCGCCCGCAAGCTGCGTGAGCCCACGAACCGTCAGGCCCCGGTACGCCTCGGCCAGATCTTCGCCACCTACCGTCGCCCGGCGTTCATCGCGCTCTGTGCGGTCACCGCCGCGTACAACTTCGTGTTCTTCGTCGTGCTCGGCTACACGCCGCTCTTCCTGGGCCTCGACGTGATCCCGCTGGGCCTCGCATTCACCGGCTGGGGGCTCGGCCTGGCCACCGGCATCCTGGTGATCGGCCACCAGCTGGCCCACCGGATCGGCGCGGTACAGACCGTCGGCGTGGCCATCGCCGGGCTGCTGGTCTGCATGGTCCTGTTCGCCACGTCCACCAGCACCGCCGAGGCGCTCGTGGTGCTGGTGCTCGCCGGCCTGTGCATGGGCCTGGCCAACGCCAACCTCACCGACCTGGCGCTCGGCCTCGGCTCCAGCGACCGCCGGCTCGCCACCGGCGCGTTCAACCTGGTCCGCTGGGGCGCCGCCGCGCCCGCGCCGATCATCTCCGGCAAGCTCGCCGAGCAGTCCCTGGCGCTGCCGTTCTGGGTCGGCTTCGGGGTGCTCACCGTCGGGGTGCTGGTCTACCTGGCGTTCGCGCACCTGATGGCCGCCGGCTACGGCGAACGGGTCCTCTGGTCCCGCTGGAACCGCGCCGCCGCCGACGCCGAGCACGCCCCCGAGGAACCGGTGGGCGAGGCGTACTGAGGGCCTGGCCTCGGGGGCCCGCTCCAAGATCCGCGCACTATCAGGGAAACTGCTGCCTCAACGCCGTCCGAGGCAGCAGTTTCCCGGTAGTTGCGCGGATCTTCGGCGTCGGGGCGCGTCAGCGCAGGGCGCGGTAGAGCAGGTAGAGGCCGATCGTCGTACCGAAGATCACGATCAGCGTCTTGAGCACCACCGGCGGCAGTCGGCGGACCAGCCGCGCGCCCGCGTACCCCCCAAGGAGGGTGGCGGGCGCGACCACCGCGACCGCCGCCCAGTTCAGCGGGCCGAACAGGGCGAAAATCACGAGCGTGGTCAACCCCACCAGTGCCGAGAGCAGATTCTTGATCGCGCTCACCCGTGCCAGGGTCGCGTCGAGCACCAGCGCCAGGCCGGCGACCAGCATCACCCCGAGCGCCGCGCCGAAGTACCCGCCGTACACCGCGCCGAGCGCGACCATCGTCTGGACCGCGACCGTCCGCCGGCGTGGCGACAGGTCCCGCGGGTGACCGACCAGGCGGCGCAGCGGATCCTGGAAGGCCAGGACCGCGGTCGCGCCGAGAACCAGAAAGGGTACGACCAGCTCGAACGCGCGGGCCGGAGTCGCCAGCAACAGCAACGCCCCGACAATCGTGCCGACGATCGTGGTGGGCACCAACGTGGCGAGCGCGCGGGGGCGCGGCAGGTCCTGCCGGCTGCCCGCCACGCTGGCCACGTACCCGGGGAACACGGCGACCGAGTTGCTGACGTTGGCGGGCACCGGCGGCAACCCGATCGCGATCATCGCCGGGAACGTGATCAGCGAACCACCGCCGGCCACCGCGTTGACCGTGCCCGCGGCGAGACCGGCGGCGAGCAGCAGCGCGGCGTGGGAGAGATCCATAGCCCCACGAGGCTAGCCCTCGCCCTCCGAGCTGGCGTCGCCGGATCGCCCATGAGCTGCCCGATCTTGCCCAGGCGGGGCGGCAATACCGGCAGCCCGGCCGTCGTTAGGATGGGAGCGCGACGGACGAGTCGACCGGGCGGTCGCGTCGGCGGGCTTCGGCCCGCCGCCGAGGAACGTCCGGACTCCACAGGGCAGGGTGGTTGTTAACGGCAACCCGGGGCGACCCGCGGGACAGTGCCACAGAAAACAGACCGCCGACCCCAACGGGGACGGTAAGGGTGAAACGGTGGGGTAAGAGCCCACCAGCACCCCGGGTGACCGGGGTGGCTCGGTAAACCCCACCCGGAGCAAGGCCAAGCAAGGGCCGTCACCGCAAGATGACGACCCGGCGCAGACGCTTGAGGGCTGCCCGCCCGATGTCTGCGGGTAGGCCGCTAGAGCCTGTCGGCAACGGCAGGCCGAGATGGATGGCCGCCGCCGGCGCGAAACCCCTTTGGGGTACGCGCCGCGCACAGAATCCGGCGTACAGGTCGACTCGTCCGTCGCCCACGAGGCCAGCCGCCCGCCAATGACGGCTGGCCTGGTGTTTCTTCAGGTATTGCCGGTCGCCATTGGTCATCTTTGGCCAGCAATTGCCGGGCCGGTGACGGCTCACACGGCCCACGGGCGGCCCAGATTCTTGACCCTAGGCGCGTGCCCTTGGTTCAGGCGAGAATCTTGTGAAGAAGGTCGCCCGGACCGCTCCACCCGCCGCCGGATCGGCAAGACTGACGCCATCGACGCCGAGTCCGCTGCCCGGGCGGTCCTGTCCGGCCGCGCCACCGGCACCCCGAAGACGCGATGCGCGGGTCGAGATGATCCGGGCTCTGCGCGTCGCCCGCCGCGGAGCGATGAAAGCCCGCATTCAAGCCGGAGGACAACTCGAAGGACTCATCGTCACGGCTCCGGAACCCGTGAGACAGCTGGTGCGCGGTCTGGCCGGCAAGAAAACGCATCCACGCCTGCGCCGCTCTCAGGCCTGGCACGGTGTCTGATCCGACGACCGCCACGAAGGTCGCGCTGCGAAGCCTCGCCCGACGCTGGCTCGCCCTGCAAGCCGAGATCGACGACCTCGACAGCCACCTGGCTACCCTCGTCACAGCTGCCGCCCCGAATCTGGTCGCGCTGCCGCGCGTCGGCGTCGACACCGCTGGGCAACTTCTCGTGACCGCCGGCGACAACGCTCATCGCTTGCACTCCGAGGCGGCGTTCGCCCGGCTCTGCGGCGTGGCCCCCATCCCGGCCAGCTCGGGACGAACCGACCGCCACCGGCTGCACCGTGGCGGCGATCGTGAAGCCAACCGCGCCCTCTGGCGCATCACCCTGGTCCGCATGCGCTGCCACCAGCCCACCAAGGACTACGTCACCCGCCGCACCGCAGAGGGCAAGACCAAGACCGAGATCATGCGATGCCTCAAGCGCTACATCGCGCGCGAGACGTTCCCGCTCCTGCAAGCTACCGTCGTCAACGCAGCAATGCCTGATGCCGGGGAGGCGTGGGGTGACAGAGTTTGAGGGCACCTACCGCAGACTTCTCCTGATTGATCCGCCGCTACGCAGGCAGTGGCTACTCGACCGCAAGCCTGCCTCGGTAAGTCCCGTGCATTGGTGGTTCGCACTGATCGACCAAGCAACCTCGGATGTGCGCCGCCAGCACTGCGGGTGGCCCCACCATCGGCCCCATGCCGACATGCCACTAGCGGTGTTCCTGATCGACCTGGCATCAGAACACGGCTTTCCAACAGAGCTGGGGGCCGAACAACTCGCCTCGCTCATCACGATCGCCCTTAATGCCGGTCAGCGAGTCCAGGACCTACCAGCCAGCGCTCGACCGGACACGGTCGCCCGGCGGGCTGTCGACAGCTTCGGCATGACTCGGGAACAAGCTGCTGCCCGAGCAGCGAGCCTCCGCGCAACCCCGCTTACCGAGGATGATTTCGTCCAGCCAGGTGAAGACTGGCAGGCGAGATGGCAAGCACTCACAGTGACCGACGACTACCAGGACTACCACCGGCTTCTCAACATCGAGCGAATCTTGACCGACCTCGCACCCCTCGTCGACTACATGACCGACGCCCGCCTCGTCGCTGACGTCCAGGCATGGCTTCAGGTGCTAGCCGAACTAGACCCAGCCCCGGAGGTGACCACACCATCCGAACAAACGCCGAAGGAGCCGCTCGACCGCACGGACTAACCACCGAGGTTGACGAAAATAGGAGCGTCCGCTTCGCCGGCAGTCCGGCACACAACAGTGCGCCCTGAACATCCGGATTTCCGGCAATGCTGCCATTGGCGGCTTCGTGCCCAGCCGTAATCCCTGCTAGTTGGTTCAGGCGCCTCCGGTTGCTGCCTCGCTGTACTTCTGTGCTGCATATCGAGTGGGCGTCCCAATCGCCGGTGAGGACGGAGATCCGCTATTAACCGACTCCCTTAACTCATCATAGCCATTTCCGCATCATCCTCGCCGGTGAGGTCGGTCTGAGTGATTGCAGGGACGTCCATCAATCGTATATCAGCAACTTTGCGCGACCGCCACGCCGCGCCAACAACTTGAATTGGTGCAATAAGTATGTCTAGGGGCCAGCGTAGTGATCCGTTGACCTTGAGTAGGAACATCCGCTCGGGCGGCCACCGCTTCCATTGAATTCGCTCCTGGAGACGGTTGATCCAATCGATGGTACGCCAGTGAGTAACGCGCGTGGCGCGGCGACTTGTTGATGCTAGCCGCCAGGTCAGGCGGAAGGCACGCATCAAGCCATAACGGCTGGCTGCTCGCCAGGCGACTGCGAGGCGGCTCCGCTCACCCAGAATCTCACCAGGTGCGAGCCCTCCGGGGTTTTGAAACCTTGCATCCAAGTCTCCTACCTCAATGGCATGCACCACCAGCAAATCAAGGAACAGCGCGATCCGTTCAGAGGTCCCACGCGCCACATCTAGAAACTCGCCCCAGCCGATGCGTCGGACCACCTCCGCTGCGGAAAGGTCCTTCCACGACTCCCACTCCATGGCGTCCGGAGCGGGACAGCTGGAACCATGGCCGTATCGGGAGCGGAGAAGTTCAAGTAGATCGTCGCCGACTCGAATTACCTCTAGGCCAAAAGCTTCGTAAACCGCATCCAGCGAGAGGCGTTTCCGTAGGACAAGGCTGGAGGTCTGCGCTAAATGGGTCATCACGCGCCGAACGGCGGCTTGGTACGGAATCAGTCCATCTGATGCAATGGTTTGTTCCCGGATTACCTTCTCCCAGTCGTCGCTGGGTTCTGCGCTGCCTGTGAAAAAGGGAAGCTCCCTAATCCGTGAAACCCTGTATCGCTCAACGGCTTCGATAAAGCGCGTTGCCTTTGCTTCGCCCACACCGAACCGCTGCACGGCGGTCATGCCAACAGCCGGCAGCAAGGCCATCTCCCAGCTCTCGGCGAGGGTCGTCCAGGCGGCAGCCTGCTGTCGGTGGGCCTCGGCCTCCTGAAGTTGCCCTTGACGCCGCTGGACGCGCCACTGCCCGAGCACGATCATGGCGCTCACGGTTGCTACACCGGCTGACGCCCAAGCGGCCCACGTCTGTTGATCCATAGCTACCCCCGCGACGAGAGTAATGGATTCGGCTTCACATTTGGCTGCAGCGTGGGTGCGAGGCGACCAAGGATTGAGCTTCGAGAGATTGATTGTGCTGCCGCTTACAGGGGTCGCCGTCCAAGTTCGCCGACACGTCCGATATGGCCCGGCACCACTGATCAGGCTGGATCAGCTGTGGCTCAAGTGTTTGACCGGCGGGTGGCTGCACCGGCGGCTGACGGTGGCTCGCTGGCCGGTGCGATGACGACCGGGCCGCTTGCCGCAGGCCAGGGCCTTCCAAGCCACCGGGCGAAGCGCGGTGCGTTGCGTCGTTTACGGCCGCTCGACGACCTGGGCGACGAACGCGGCCCAGGCGGCAGGGGCGAAGGTCAAGGCCCGTCCGGCGGCGTCCTTCGAGTCGCGCACGGCCACAACACCGGGCAGGTTGCTCGCCACCTCGACGCAGTTCCCACCGCTCGCGCCGCTGCGGGTGGACTTGCGCCACCGAGCGTTACTGAGGTCCATGATGGCTCTCCACTTCCTTCAGCAGGTCGATGGACTGCCGGCGGGGTAGAGCCTCGTTCCGGACGCTCTCCCACCGTGCCTGAAGCGTAGCCACCTCATCGTCCTTGTCGATGACGTCCCCGCCAAGCTGGTTTTCGAGGTGGCCGACCCACATTCCCTCCTTGGACCGGGCCAGCGCGAACGGTCCGGACAGCCCGATGTGCAGACCGCTGGCGGCCGGAACGACGTGGACGTGAACGTGTGGAAGCTCGGCCATCGCGACCAGGTGGGCGATCTGCTGAGCCATGATTCCGCCCAGGTCATCGCCTGTACGCCGTATCGCGCCTTCGTCCAGCACGGCGACGAACTGCGGCCGGCGCTCGCCGATCAGGATTGCTTGCCGGCTCATTCGCGCCTGTACCCGCTGCTCTACCTCGTCGTCGGTGAGGCTCTCGTCCGTCCGTAGGACGGTGCGGGCGTAGTGCTCCACCTGAAGCAGGCCGGGAATCAGGTTGGGCTCGAAATAGCGAAGCTGGGTCGCCTCTCGCTCGGCATCTAGCCAGGGCAGGAACCACGACGGCGTGCCGAACTTCGTCGCCAGACGCTCGAAGAGTCCACCACTCTTCAGCGCCCGATCGGCGCCCTTGATGAAGTCCATCGTCAATGCTCGTGTGCCGCTTTCCACGGCGCTGACGTGTGACGCGCTAAAGCCGGCCGCCCTTCCGAACGCGTCCTGTGTCATCCCGGACGCGCCGCGAGCACGGCGGATCTCGCCGACGATGAAGTCAGCCAGTGGGCTCGGCACGTCAGCCATTCAACGCTCCTCAGATCGGAGATCGACTACCCGAGGCGCTACACGTCCGGAGTCTGTTCCGCCAGCTCCGGCCCGGCGACCTGGAACACCTTCCGAGCGTAGTGGCCTCCGCAGCAGAGTGTCACCAGGCGGCGCGGCTGGTAGGGACCACGAGACCGGCGGTCGCGTTCGCAGCGGGGCCGCTTCTGGCGGGCGAGCACTCACGGGAGCGGCCCCTTCTCATCGCCACCAAGGGGGGACCGTGCCCGACGACAAGCACGAGAGGCCGATGAAGGCCGGCGACCTCGTCTACCTGACCACGGCCGCGAGCGTGCAGTTCCTGCGCCCGATCGTCGTACGCGTCATCCGCGAGTTGCCCGAGCGGCACACGTACGACGGGTGGGTCTGGATCGAGGGCTACCAGCTCAACGCGGCGGGCGACGCCGTGGCGCGACGAGAGCTGTACGTGAGGCGTGCGGGCGTGCGCTTGCAAGCCCTGCCGGTCATACCGACCAGGCCGGACAAACGCCGGCGAGCCCGGGTGCACGTCGGATGACAACCCGCCCTCGCCCGCACCTGCCGATGCGTCCGGCGTGGCTGTGCCGCAACTGCGCCGCCCCTTGGCCGTGCGGTCCGGCTCAACTCAATCTCGCCGCCGAGTTCTACGGTCACTCCATCGCCTTGGCGTTCTACCTGGCCGCGTCGATGCACGACGCGATCGACGACGCGTACGGCCTGGGGATGCGCCCCAACCTGCCGGCGATGCATGCCAGATTTCTCGGGTGGTTGTCCCTGGCCCGGCGGCCTCGCCGGCTGATCAGTCCCGACCGCGCCACGGAGTGAGGCTCAGAACCCAGGGTCTTCGGCGTCCCAGCCGAGATCGGCGAGTTTACGCAGGACTGCGCCAACGCGCGGAGTCCAGAAGAGCAGAACCTGGTCGCGTCCCTTGACCTGAAAGGAGACGGCGGTCGCCGGCAGCGGGAACCGTCCGTGTAGAGGTCGGTGCGGCAGTGCCTCCACCTGGAAGTGCCGCAAGGTGTCCGAGCTGGTTCGTGATGACAGGGTCAATGTGCTGTCGTCGACGTGCAGCTTGACCGTTGGCCAGGCCATTCGGCGGACAGCCCTGAGCGGACTGCCTCGGGTGAAGTCGAGGCGGTCGACGTAGGTGAGCCCACCGCGCGTATCGAAGGCATTCGAGATCACTGAGGGATGGTAAGGGGGCGAGCACCGGGTGGGTGAGGGCTTGCATCTGATACCTGGGTACAGGCTTACCGTCGAGGGTATGAGTGATCGCCACATCACGACGGACGAGGCCTGGGTGCCGGATGCCTGCACCCTCCCGACGGCCGAACGGCCGTTGCGGCTCGCCGAGTTCGATCGGTTCTTCACCGCCGCGGTACGGGGTATCGACCGACTGTCGACGCAGCATCTGCGGTTGCGGCTCGACGGTGCCGCGCGGGTTGAGGAGTTGGCACGGGACCTGACGGCCCGAGAGTCGTCCTGCTGCTCGTTCTTCACCTTCGACCTTTCCCGGTCGGACCCCGACTCGCTCTCTCTGGACGTCCGGGTGCCGGCGGCTCACGTCGACGTGCTCGACGCCCTCGCCGAGCGGGCCGTGTCTCTACGGACCGAGAGGTGACCGGGTCGCGCCTGCGCAGCGGTCAACTGGCCGAAGCGGCGGGGGTCAACCCGCAGACCCTGCGCTACTACGAGCGCCGGGGCCTGCTTGACGCGCCGGAGCGTTCGCCGGGCGGGCATCGGCTCTACCCGGCCGAGACGGTCACCCTGCTGCGAGTCATCAAGACCGCGCAGCGCCTGGGGTTCACCCTCGACGAGGTGGCCGACCTGCTCGATGCCGGCAGGCACCAACACCGGAGTCGGTCCGACACCGGCCTCCAGGCGCGCGCCAGGGAGAAGCTTGTCGAGATCGAGCAGAGGTTGGCGGACCTGACGGTCATCCGCGACACGTTGCGGGACGCCATCTCGGCCGGCTGTGACGACCTGGTCGCCTGCGCGGGAAGCACCTGCTGCCCCCTGCCCTTCGCCGCACTGGCGGACCACCGTCCGCGGGGCCGTTGAGGGACGAGCTGGGTACGTCACGCCGACGCTGAGTCCAGCAGAAAAGACGACCCGGCCGGGTGGGTCACCCCACCCGGCCGGTGTCGAGCCAGAACGTCAGTGCTTCTTGAACACCGGCATGGTGTCCAGGGTGGTGGTGACGTTCTGCGTGGTGCCGCCCCGGTACGTCTTGCCGGTGAAGATGTCCGTCCAGCTGTTGCCCGGCGGGAACCACACCGACGTGGTGGCGGTGTCACCCGGCGTCGTCACCGGCGCCACCAGGTAGTCCGGGCCGTAGAGGTACTGCGAGCCGGCGGTGGCGTACGCGGCCTGCTCGTTCGGGTACGCCAGGTACATCGAGCGCACGATCGGCGTACCCGTGCGGGTTGCCTCCTTGGCGGCGGCGTAGGTGTACGGCTGGAGTTCCTTGCGCAGGTTGAGGAACTTCTTGGCCGACGCGTTCGCGGCCGGGCCGTACTGCCAGGGCAGCCGGTCGCTGTGGTTGGAGTGCAGCCGGTCGATGGGCTGGAACGTGCCGAACTGCACCCACCGGGCGTACAGGTCGTCGGGCAGCTTGGTGCTGCCCGGCTCGCTGCCCGGCTCCCGCAGGCCGCCGGTGTGCCCGCCGATGTCGTGGCTGACGGCGGCCAGCCCGGTCGCGGCCGACTCGCCCGGCGTGTAGCCGACCTCCATCTGGAGGGTCTGCCAGTCGCTTGTGGTGTCACCGGTGAAGTGCAGCGTGGTGCGCTTGTCCGCCCACGGGCCGGTGGCCACGGGGGTGGGGCTGCTGTAGCCGCCGGCCTGCAACGACCCGTACGCGCGGGAGAAGGCGAAGCCGGTCTTGTCGGCGTACTGCTGGTTGATCCACGCGTCACCGGTTACCCCGGCGAGCGAGGACCTGGTGTTGTCGCAGCACCAGTCCAGCCACCAGAAGTCGGGGCCCTTGCTGTTCTTCGGCAGCATTCCGTCGTGCAGCTCGAGGTACGCCTTGAGCTGGTCCGGGTCGCCGAAGTCGAACGCGTAGCAGTCGGGGCCGCCGTTGCAGCCCACGCGTTGCAGCTTGCCCTTGGCGGTGGCCTGCGCCTGGGCGAACGTCGGGTCCGACCCGAGGATGCTCGGGTGGATGTTGATGCCGGTGTGCAGGCCCTGCTTCTTCGCCCAGTCGAAGAACGCCTTCGGGTCGGGGATGCGGGTGGGGTCGATGCTCCAGCCGTTCCACTTGTCCGGCGCCTTGATGTCGGTGTCAAGGACAAGAACATCCATGGGTACGCCCTCAGCCCTCGCCCGGTTCACCAGGGCCTGGAACTCGGTGGCGGTGCGGTCGTAGTACTCGGAGTACCACACCCCGTACGCCCACTTGGGCAGCAGCTTCGTGGGGCCGGTCAGGGTCGACAGGTCCTTGAGGCCACGGGTGAAGTCCTGCCCGTACGCGAAGACGTAGCCGTCCTGCTCGGGGGCGGGCCGGGGCTTGGTGGTGCGCAGGGCCGAGGCCGAGTCGTCGAGCAGGTACCAGCCGTCCTGGTAGAGCAGGCCCGGGGCGGTGAGCGCGGCACCGCTCACGCCGTCCAGGCCCCGGCGGTAGCCGCCCAGCGGCGCGTGCGGGGCGAGCAGTGGGGAGTCCTTGCCCGTGACGGCGACCGTGTCGATGTTGACGTTGCAGCTCGCCTGCGTGGGGCAGCCCAGCGTCACGGTGTTGGTGCCACGGTCGAGGTGGACCGGGACGGAGACGGTGTTCCAGTAGTCCCATCCGCTGGTCGGCGGCAGGGTCGCGGTGACCGGTGCCGCCGCTCCCGCCGTCACCGACATGGTGCGCGCCTGGCTCGGCTGGGCGCCGGCCTGGCCGTTGGCGTACCGGATCTGCACCTGGTAGTCGCCCTCGGCGGGTACCTCGGTCACGCTGAGCGCCACGGCGGCGCTGGTGCTCTCCAGGCCGGCCAGGAAACCCGTACCCGAGGCGCCGTTGTGGTCGTTCGCGGGCCGCGCGCCGCCGGTCAGCGCGCCGGTCTCGGCCTCTCCCAGGGTGCCGAACCGCAGAGGCTGCGGCGAGGGCGGGGCCGGCGCGGGGAACGGGTCACCCGGGTTGACCACGGCGAGGCTGTCGACGTTCACGTTGCCGGAGTCGTTGGGACCTCGCACGACGCTGATCTCGTGCCGGCCGGCGCTGAGGTCGACCGGCACGGTGGCCAGGTCCCAGGTGTCCCAGTTCGCGGTGGGCGGCAGGGTCAGCGTACGGCCGGCGTCGCCGTCGATCCGGACGGTCAGGGTGCGGGCCACGTTCTGGCCGTCGCCGCCGGTGCTGTTGGCGTAGCGGACGGCGAGCTGCTTCGTGCCGCCCTGTGGCGCGTCCAGCGCGAACGTGACCGAGTCGCCGGACGCGGCGAAGCCGGCCGCGAAACCGCGCCCGGTGTATCCCTGGTGGTCGGTGGCCACGCCGGGACCGTTCAGTTGCAGCGACTCGGCCTCGCAGAGCGCGCCGAACGTGCAGGCCGGCGCGGTGTGACCGGCCCAGGGCTGGCCCTGCACGGTCTGTTTGCCGGTCGCGAGCCGCACGGTGAGATTGTCGGCGGTGAACGCGCCCGAACCGACCCGGTAGCGCAGCGTCATCGCGCCGGTGTCAATGGTGAGCCAGCCGTTCTCGACGCGCTTCGTGAATCGGGTACGGGCGAAGTCGTCGCGCCCGATGACGTTGAACGTGGCGGCGTCGGTGAACCGGCCGTCCTTCTGGTACTCGGTGCGGATCAGGGTCGGGGACAGCACTTCGAATCGTGCGTTGCCCGACCGTACGGCGCCGTCCTGCGCGCCGTGCGGTTTGGCCTGGGCCGGCGCGGAGGGGGCGAGCGCCAGGCCCGTGACGAGAATGCCGGCCGCGGCGGCCGCTGTCGCCCGGCGGCGCGGTGAGTGCCGATAGAGCAAGATGCGCTCCTCGTCTCATATGGAGGAAATGAGTCGATGACAACGCTGTCACTCGCTGGAAACGCCTGTCAACGGGCGGCAGCGGGTGTCTCTTCTCTCTTTCCGGCGCGCGCGACCTGCGCTCGGCGCGCGCGGTTTGCGGGCGACCTGTGCTCGGCCTGCGTGGCGGGCGGCCGGCCCGTGGCGTGCGCTGGGCCGGCGCGTGGCGTGCGGGCGACGTGCGCTCGGCGCGCGCGGTGTGCAGGCCACCTGCGCTCGGCCGGCCCGTGGCGTGCGCTCGGCCTGCGCGTGGGGTGCTGCGGGCGGCCTGTACGCGGTCGTCCGCCTGCCGAAGTGGCACGCCTCCTGATCGGTTTGCCGCCGCCGGTGCGCGGGGATGGTCTGACGCATGTCTTTCTGGAGTCGGTTGAAGCAGAGGCGGAGCGAGCAGATCGAGCAGCGGCGTCAGGAGGCCATGGCCAAGGCGATGGCCCGTGGCGCCACCCCGGAAGAGGTGGTGGCCGCCGGTGAGCGTGCCGCCCGTGGCAACACCGCCGCCGTTATGGGTGCCATCAGCACCTGACGCGCCACCGGTGGGCGTGATCCACTCCAGGTCGGCGATATGGGGGTGTCACGCCGCTCGGATGCCGCCACTTCGGCGATCTGGAGTGGATCACGCCGCAGGCCGCACGCGCAGGCGCGGGCCGCCCGCCGAGCGCCGGCACGCCGAGCGCTGCGGCTGCGCGGGTCAGCAGCGGGCGGCGGCCAGCGGAGCTGCGCCGGCCAGGGCCTCGACCGTCGTCGTCGGCGCGGCTGACTCCTCCGTTGGCGTCGGCGAGAGCGACGGCGACGGGGTCGGGGCGGGCGTCGGGGAGGCGCTGGGCGGGGCGGCGACGAGGGGCGTTGTGGTGCGCTGGACCTTCCTCGGCGTCATGCGGATGCCCGTGACGGTCGCCTGGTGGCCGTACCCATCGGTGACCCGGATGGTGTACGGGCCGGGACCGATCCCGTCCTCGACGGTCCAGTAGTTGTCGACCTGGCGGGCGGCCTTGCGGAACCCGCCGGTCGGGCCCTTCGCCTCGACCGAGCGCAGCGGGTTGCCGTGGTTGCCGACCTGCACCGCGAACCACCACTGCGACGCCCCGCCCTTGATCCGGAAGGTGAGGCCGCCGTCGAGCGGGGGGTTCACCACCGCCCGGTACGTCACGGGGGCGATGCCCTGCGAGCGGTCGGCGATCCGGGCGAACGCCTCGGTGGAGAGGTCGATCTTGTTGGAGCCGCACCCGGCGCACTGGTCCATGACCAGCACCCGGACCGTGCCCTTGGGGCCGGTGACGTCGAGGTAGCTGCCGCAGGCAGCGGCCTTGGCGTACTGCGCGGAGCCGAGGGCCACGTAGAGCCGGTCCGTGGGCGGGCCCGGCAGGGAGCAGGTGCCGCCCGAGCGACCCGCGTCGTAGAAGCTTGCCGTTCCCTTGTGGACGGTGTTGCCGCTGGGCGGCGCGGCGCAGGCCGGGGTGGCGCCACCGCGTACGGCGAGGGTGACGCCGAGGACGGCGGCCAGGGCGGCGACCCCGGCCCCGGCCCACCAGCGCCGAAACCACCGCAGCGACCGGGGCGTGCTGGCTGGGCTGTCGCTCACGGGTTCCGTGCCTGGTGCCGTCACGGCGCCTGATGTTGCCGCATGATCCGCAGGCAGCGCAAAGGCGGTTACCGGCCGAATCGGCGGGGACGCAGACCGTCGACGGCTCGCTCCAGATCCACTCGACTTCCTCGAGATTGGGGTGTCCGGGTGCTCAGGACAGGCCGGTTTCACGGAAGGCGAGTGGATCATTAAGAACTGGCCGCCCTTATGGAACCGGCCCTGGGGAAATCCCCGACGGGCTAGGCGCCGGATCGGCGGGGACGCAGACCGTCGAGAGCGGTGCTGACGACGCGGTCGGCGTACGCGGCGGTGAGTGGCCCGCTGCGCTGGAGCCAGCGGCTGAACAGCGGCCCCCAGATCAGGTCCACCGCCACGTCGAGGTCGATGTCCTCGGCGAGTTGTCCCGCCCGCTGGGCGCTGCGCAGTCGCTGCCGTTTGGCCTCCTTCAACGGCCCGTCCAGCCGCTCGGCGTAGACCGCCGCCAGCTCGGGGTCGTGCGCGATTTCGGTGGCCAGGGCGCGCATCGGCTGCTCGTAGCGGGGATCGGTCAGCTCCACGACGGTGGCGCGGAGCACGACCGTCAGGTCCGCCGCCAGGTCGCCGGTGTCCGGCAGCGTCGGCGGCTCGCCCTCAGCACCCTCACTGAGCATGAGGAACGCGTCGAAGATGACCGCGCCCTTGGACGGCCACCAGCGGTAGATGGTCTGTTTGCCGACGCCGGCCCGCGTGGCGATGCCCTCGATGCTGAGCTTCGCGTACCCCGTCTCCTGGAGCAGCTCGAACGCCGCGGTGAGGATGGCGCGGCGTGACGTCTCGTTGCGGCGGGCCGTGTTGGGCGTCATGGGCGATCACTCTACCAGCGCGAGACGGACCGTCTCGTCTTGACGGAGGCGGCGGTATGGCCTACTGTTCGGGACATGCCGAGACGGACCGTCTCGTCTCATCTGATCGAGGGAGACCGTCATGCGTACCTGGTTCATCACCGGCGCGAGTCGCGGCCTGGGCCGCGCCTTCGCCGACGCCGCGCTGGAGCGTGGCGATCGGGTGGTCGCCGCGTCCCGGACCGTCTCGGCGGACGACTTCGCCGAACGGCACGCCGACCGGCTGCTGACGATGAAACTCGACGTCACCGACCGCACGGCGGTTCTCGCCGCCGTGGACGCCGCCGTCGCGCAGGTCGGACGCCTCGACATCGTCGTCAACAACGCCGGCACCCTGTCCATGGGCATGGTCGAGGAGTTCACCGAGGCCGAGGCGCGCGCCCAGTTCGAGGTCAACCTCTTCGGCGCACTGTGGGTCAGTCAGGCCGTCCTGCCACACCTGCGCGCCCAGCGGTCCGGCCACATCGTGCAGGTTTCCAGCATCGCCGCACTCGGTGGCTTCCCCAGCACCGGCCTGTACAGCGCGAGCAAGTTCGCCCTGGAAGGCATGAGTGAAGCGCTGGCACGGGAGGCGGCGGCCTTCGGCGTCCGGCTCAGCATCGTGCAGCCGGGCGGCTACTGGACCGACCTCTACACCAGCATCAGCGCCACGACTCCGCTGGAGGTCTACGCGCCGCTCCGCGCCGAATTGGAGCGGCAGTGGGCGGACGGCTCGGTCGACAGCGAACCCCGGCTCGCCGCCGAGGCATTGCTGCGGCTGGTCGACAGCGACGATCCGCCGCTGCGGCTGCTGCTCGGCAGCATGGTATACGACCTGGCGTTCGACATCTCCCGCCAGCGGATGGACACCTGGGCGGCGTGGGAACAGGTCAGTCGAGCCGCCGAGCACGCCGTCGCCGCCCCCAGCGACCGCTGACTTCCCGTATCGCCACGCGGGCATTCCGTTGCGTTCTACGCTCCGGGAGATGGCGGCGGCGCGGCCCTCTCAGCCTGGCGCACCCGTCGTTTCCGCAGGTCGCGCGAACTCAGACGGAGAGGAAGCACGCATGGCGGTCAAGACGAAGACACGTCCCGGCACGACGGAGATCCGCCCGTTCACGGTGGAAATCCCCCAGGCGGACCTGGACGACCTGAAACGGCGGATCGCGGCCACCCGGTGGCCGGAGAAGGAAATCGTCGACGACCAGTCGCAGGGCGTGCCACTCGCGACCATCCAGGCCGTCGCGCGTTACTGGGAGAACGAGTACGACTGGCGCAAGGTCGAAGCACGCCTGAACGCCGTACCGCAGTTCATGACCACCATCGACGGGGTGGACATCCACTTCATCCACGTCCGCTCCAAGCACGAGGACGCGCTGCCGCTCATCGTCACCCACGGGTGGCCCGGGTCGGTGATCGAACAGATGAAGATCATCGACCCGCTGACCGACCCGACGGCGTACGGCGGGAGCGCGTCGGACGCGTTCCACCTGGTGATCCCGTCGCTGCCGGGGCACGGCTTCTCCGGCAAACCCACCGCCACGGGCTGGAACCCGCAGAAGATCGCGACCGCCTGGACCGAGCTGATGACGCGCCTCGGCTACGACCGGTTCGTCGCCCAGGGCGGCGACTGGGGGGCGGTGATCGTGGACCAGATGGGCGTGCAGGCCCCGCCGCAGCTGCTCGGCATCCACACCAACATGCCCGGCGCGGTCCCGCCCGAGATCGACCTGCTGTTCCAGGGCGACACCACCGGCGCGAACAACGCCATGGGGTCGCTGCCCTCGGGCCTGTCCGACGACGAGATGCGCGCGGCCACCGAACTGGACTACGTGTGGAAGCACGTCGCGTACGCCCTGATGATGGCGACCCGTCCGCAGACGCTGACCGCCCTGGCGGACTCCCCGGTGGGCCTGGCGTCGTTCCTGCTCGACCACGACGCGAAGAGCCTCGCCCTGATCGCGAAGGTCTTCGAGGGCGCCCAGGCGGGCCTGACCCGCGACGACATCCTGGACAACATCTCGCTCTACTGGCTGACGAACACCGCCATCTCCGCGTCCCGGCTCTACGCGGAGAACAAGCTCTCGTTCTTCGCCACCAAGGGCGTCAACGTTCCGGTCGCGGTGAGCGTCTTCCCCGACGAGCTGTACGAGGCGCCGCAGAGCTGGGCCGAGCAGGCGTACCCGAACCTCATCTACTACAACAAGCTCGATGTGGGCGGGCACTTCGCGGCCTGGGAACAGCCGAAGCTCTTCTCCGAGGAGCTGCGCACCGCCTTCCGGTCGCTGCGCTAGATGGCCGCGTTCGGTCGGGTGCACCTGCCGCCGCTCGGCGGGGCGGTCGAGTGGCTCAACTCCGAGCCACTCGGCCCCGCCGAGCTGCGCGGGCGCGTCGTACTCGTCAACTTCTGGACGCTCACCTGCATCAACTGGCTGCGCCAGGAGCCGTACGTGCGGGCCTGGTCGCGGGCGTACCGGGACGACGGCCTGGTCGTCGTCGGGGTGCACACGCCGGAGTTCGGATTCGAGCACCAGCTCGACTGGGTACGCGCCGCCGTCGCGGCGCGCGACATCGACTACCCGGTCGCGGTCGACAGCGACTACGCGATCTGGGGTGCGTTCGCCAACCAGTACTGGCCGGCGCTCTACTTCGTCGACGCCGACGGCGTGATCAGCGACGAGCACTTCGGTGAGGGGCGCTACGAGCAGTCCGAACGGGTCATCCAGCGGCTGCTCGGCATCGAGCGGGACCTCGTACCCGTCGAGGGGGTCGGCGTCGAGGCGGCGGCGGACTGGGACCAGTTGCGCACGCCCGAGACGTACCTCGGCTTCGGTCGCGGCGGGCACTTCGCGTCGCCGCAGGGCGCCGCCCTCGACGAACGCCGCGGCTACCAGCTGCCCGAGCGCCTGGGCCTCAACCAGTGGGCCCTGGACGGGGAGTGGACGATCGGCCCGGAGAAGGCGGTGCTCGCCCAGGCCGGCGGAGGCGTCGCCTTCCGCTTCCACGCCCGCGACGCGCACCTCGTGCTGTCGCCGAACGGGCAGGGGCCGATCCCGTACCGGGTGTACCTCGACGGCGAGCCGCCCGGCCCGTCGCACGGCGTGGACGTCGACGCCGACGGCAACGGCGTGCTCCAGGAGGGGCGCCTGTACCAGCTCGTCCGGCAGGACGGCGCGATCCGCGAGCGGACCGTCCAGATCAGGTTCGACGCGCCCGGCGCCGAGGCGTACGCCTTCACGTTCGGGTAGGTCACGGCCGCCCTACCGGCGGTAGTGTCGACCGCTGTGACCACGCCCGAGATCACCATCGCCACCCCTGCCGACCGGGACGCCGTGGTCGGCACGCTTGTCGCCGCGTTCGTCAGGGATCCCATCCTGCGGCACCTGTTTCCGAACGATGAGAGCTACCCGCGGCACGCCGCGACCTTCTTCGGGGACCTCTTCGACAAGCGGGTGCACCGGTCGTCGATCTGGACGATCGGCGCGGGCGCATCGGTCGCCCTCTGGGACCCACCGGCCGCACCGCAGGTCGCCGGGCACCCCTCGCCGGACGGAGGTGCCGCCGCTCGTTACCCCGCCGACGTGCTGGCCCGGGTCCAGGGCTACGACGACGCCGTCCACGCGGCCCTGCCGGCGTACCCCTTCTGGTATCTGGGTGTCCTGGGCACCCACCCGGACAGCGCCGGACGCGGCTGGGGCCGCGCGGTCATGCGGGCCGGACTGGCCCGCGCCGCCGCCGACGGCGTGCCGGCGATCCTGGAGACCAGCAACCCGGCCAACGTCGAGCTGTACCGCCGCGCCGGCTGGGAGGTGATCGGCTCCCTGCCGGAGCCGGTACCCACCTGGCTCATGCGGCAGCCGCCGCGCTGAGGCACCCGACCATCGCGGGCATCGGATGTCGGGTGGGCCCCCTGCCCGGACACCTAGCGTTGCTGCTCGTAAGGGAAGGAGGCCCGGATGCTGGAACGGCTCAACGAGGCCATGGCGCACATCGAGCGGCACCTCGACCAGCAGATCGAGGTGGCCGACCTGGCTCGGATCGCGCTCACGTCGGAGTACCACTTCCGGCGGCTGTTCTCCGCGCTGGCCGGCATGCCGCTGTCCGAGTACATCCGCCGCCGTCGGCTCACCGTCGCCGGGGCGGACGTGCTGGCGGGGGAGCGGACGCTGCTCGACGTCGCGGTGCGCTACGGCTACGGATCGGCCGAGGCGTTCGCCCGGGCGTTCCACGCCGTGCACGGCGTGGGGCCCGGAGAAGCCCGGCGTACGGGGGCCGCGCTGCGTGCCCAGCCCCGGATGTCCTTCCGACTCACCGTGGAAGGGAGTGGCAGCATGGAGTACCGAATCGTCACCAAGGACGCGTTCGCGCTGGTGGGGCGCAAGGCCCGGGTCCCGCTGGTGCACGAGGGGATGAACCCGGCGATCGTCGCGTTCATCAAGAGCATCGACAAGGACACGACCGCCCGGATCGAAGCGCTCTCCGACCAGGAGCCGGCCGGGATCGTCAACGTCAGCGACAACCTGGCCGACAGCCGCGCCGAGGGCAGCGAACTGGACTACTGGCACGGCGTGGTCACCTCGGCCACGCCACCGGAGGACCTGGACGCGCTGCCGGTACGGGCCGGTACGTGGGCGGTGTTCAGCACCTCCGGCGCGTTCCCGCAGGCGGTGCAGTTCCTGTGGCGGGACGTGTTCACCCAGTGGTTCCCGTCCAACCCGTACCGCAGCCGACCCGGACCGGAGATCTCCCGGGTTCGGGTCTCCGCGGACGGGAGCACGGCGGACGCCGAGTTGTGGATCCCCGTCGAACGGGTCGCGGCCTGAGCTTCAGTCGGGCACGTCGTCCCAGGTGGTACCGGACGGCAGGTGGCCGGCCGACGGGTTGTCGCGCAGCGCGTAGGCGATGACCAGCAGCGCGTGCTTGTCCAACTCGGGCAGCCGGTCCAGTCCAAACCACCGCACGTCCAGCGACTCGTCGTCGTTGACCCGCGCGGTGCCGGCGACCACCTGGCAGACGAAGCCCAGGTTGAGGTACTCGCAGCGGTCACCGTTGGGGTAGGTGTGCGGGTGGGAGACCGCGCTGGTCAGGCGCAGCGGCGTCACGTCCAGGCCGGTCTCCTCCCGTACCTCCCGGACCAGGGCGGTGGCCGGCTGCTCGCCCGGCTCGACGAAGCCGCTGATCACCGACCACCGCCCGTCGTCCGAGCGTTGGCCGAGCAGCAGCTCACCGGCGTCGTTGCGGATGACCGCGCTGACGCTGGGCAGCCACAGCAGGTCGTGGCCGACGTGCTTGCGCATCCGCACGATGTAGTCCGGTACCGCCATCGGGCGATCATAGGCCGCGCGCCCCGGCGTTCCCGGCCCGGGTTCCCGCACGTCCAATGCCCCCCACCTGCACTTCTTTCGGCGTTTTCGCCCGCGGTGCGAGGAGCGTCTCTACTGTGGAGAGGGTTAGGCGACTTGTGTGATCCGGTGGCGAGCGACCGGTTCGCGGTGCACAGTGTTTCCCATGAGCGACAGCGGACGTAGTGGGCAGTTCTACTGGTGCACCCGACACCACCGGGTCGAGACGGACGCCGACGTGTGTCCGGCGAAGCACGTCCTCGGCCCGTACAACTCGGCGGCCGACGCGGAGAACGCCCTGCAACGAGTGCAGGAGCGGAACGAAGCGTGGGAGGCCGAGGACGCGCGTTGGGCCGGGGAGGACAAATAGACGGCGCGGGACGGCCCGCGTCGCGGTAGTTCGTGCTCCGCGAGGACGCACGCGAGAGCACGTCCCCAAGGAGGGAACCACGATGGCCGTTACCCAGCAGGCCACCACCCGCCCGGCTGCCCGCAAGACCACCGCGAAGAAGACCGCCGCGGCGGAGCGTGGCACGTCGGCGAGCCGGACCACTCCCGTGCGCAAGTCCACCACGGGCGTGGCGAAGGCGCCGGCCCGCAAGGCGGCCGGCGGCGCGGGGCGTGCCCCGGCGAAGAAGACGACCACGGCGGCGAAGAAGGCCCCCGCCAAGAAGACCACCGCGACGAAGACCACGACCACGGCGCGGACCACGGCGGCCAAGAAGGCCCCGGCGAAGAAGACCGCGACCACGGCGCGGACCACGGCGGCCAAGAAGGCGCCCGCGAAGACCACCTCCGCCCGCGGGACGACCACCGCCACGAAGCGGAGCCCGGCGTCCACGGCGCGCAAGAGCGCCACCGCGACGAAGACGACCAGCGCGGCGAAGAAGACCACGAGCGCGGCGAAGAAGACCACCGGCGCGGCGAAGAAGACCACCGCGTCGGCGGCCAAGCGGACCACGGCCGCGGCGAAGGCGCCCGCCCGCAAGGTCGCGACCAAGGCGTCGGCGGTGAAGAAGACGGCCGCCAAGAAGGCCCCCGCGAAGAAGGCCCCCGCGAAGAAGACCACGGCGGCGAAGAAGACGGCGACCCGGCCGGCCGGCGGCGCCCGCAAGGCGGCGGCGAAGAAGGCCCCGGCCGCGAAGGTGACCAGCACGTCGTCGACGACCGCCCGCAAGGCGGCGGCGAAGAGGGCCCCGGCGAAGAAGACCACCGCCGCCACGACGTCGGCCCGCAAGGTGACCGCCCGCACGTCACCGCCGCGTCCGGTCGCCGCACGGGCAACCGCCCCGAGGGGTACGCGGACCACGGCCCGTAAGGCGACCGGCTGACCGCTGATTGTCCCCGGGCCGGCCGCTGGTCGCCCGGGGTCGACGGCTGGTTGTCCCCGGGCCGGCCGCTGGTCGCCGCGCCGGGCTGGCCGGGCGGCGCGGCGTGGACTCGACCGGTCACCGGAAGCGGATCACCGGCGACGCTGTCAGGATTGACCCGTGGTCATCCGACGCGTACTCGCCCCCCGCATCGACTTCGGCGCGCTGCGCCGCGAGCTCGGCCTGCCCGAGGACTATCCGGCCGCGGCGCAGCGGGAGGCCGACGCGGCAGCCGCCACGCCGCCCCGGCCGACCGTCGACCGCACCGACATACCGTTCGTCACGGTCGACCCGGCCACCTCCCGTGACCTGGACCAGGCGATGCACCTGGCCCGTCGGCCGGGCGGCGGCTACCGGGTGCGGTACGCGATCGCGGACGTGGCCGCGCACGTCCGCCCGGGCGGCGCCCTGGAGGAGGAGACCTGGCGACGCGGGCAGACGGTCTACCTGCCCGACGGCAACGTGCCGCTGCACCCGGTGACGCTCAGCGAGGGCGCGGCGAGTCTGCTGCCCGACGACGACCGCGCCGCCGTGGTGTGGACCATCGACCTGGACGCCGACGGCGGCACCGTCGCCGTCGAGCTGGAGCGCGCCCTGGTACGCAGCCGGGCCAAGCTCGACTACACCGGCGTGCAGGCGGCGGCCGACGCCGGTCGGCTGCCCGAGCCGATCGCGCTGCTGCCCGAGATCGGCGACCGGCTGACCGCCCGGGGACTACAGCGGGGGGCCATCAACCTGCCGCTGCCCGAGCAGGACGTGGAGCCCGACGGCGACGGCTGGCAGCTGGTGCTGCGCGGGCCGGCGCCGATGGAGGAGCACAACGCCCAGATCTCGCTGCTGACCGGAATGGCCGCCGCCGACATCATGCTGGCCGGCCGTATCGGTCTGCTGCGGACGATGCCCCCGCCGAAGCCGGAGGCGGTGCAACGCCTGCGGGCGGCCGCCGCCCCGCTGGGCGTGCGCTGGCCGGACGGCGCGAGCCCCGGCGAGGTGATCGCCGGGCTGGACGCCGCGCAGCCCCGGGCCGCCGCGTTCATCGACCAGGCCGCCGAACTGATGCGCGGCGCCGCGTACACCGCCTTCGACGGCAGCCGCCCGGAGCAGCCGGAGCACGGTGGGGTCGCGGCCGCGTACGTCCATGTCACGGCGCCGCTGCGGCGCCTGGCCGACCGGTACGCGACCGAGGTCTGCCTGGCTCTGCACGCGGGCCGGGAGGTGCCCGACTGGGCGCGCGCCGCGCTGCCCCGGCTGCCCGAGGTGATGGCCAGCACCGACCGCACCGCCTCGGCGGCCAGCCGGGGCGCGGTCGAACTGGCCGAGGCGGTGCTCCTGGAACACCGAGTGGGGGAGACCTTCGACGCGGCGGTGCTCGACGTCGACGCCCCTCCCAACGGCAAGTCCCGGCCGCGCCCGCCCGGCGGAACGGTGGCTCTGGACGCCCCGCCGGTCCGCAGCCGCTGCCTCGGCGACCTGCCCCTGGGCGAACGGGTCCGGGTCCGCCTGGTCACCGCCGACCCGGCGACCCGCACGGTGCTGTTCGAGCTGGCCTGACGGGGCAGCGCGGTCGGGTCGCGCGGCCAGCGGGCATTGTCACAGCGGCTGGCGACGTTGGCGCGCCCGGCGGTTTGCGAGGATGGGTCCATGGCATACGACGCGAGCACGCTGCCCGATGTTTCCGGGCTGACGGTCGGCATCATCGGCGGCACCGGCGACCAGGGGCGCGGCCTCGCCTATCGACTCGCCCGGGCCGGTCAGACGGTGCTGATCGGCTCGCGTTTCGCCGAGCGGGCCGCCGAGTCCGCCACCGAGATCGCCGCGCTGCCCCGGATGCCCGCCGACGTACGCATCAGCGGCGCGGCCAACGACGAGGTGGCCCGCCGCAGCGACGTGGTGATCATCGCCGTGCCGTGGGACGGCCACGCTGCCACCGTCGCCGCTCTTGCCGAGCCGCTGGCTGGCACGATCGTCGTCGACTGCGTCAACCCGCTGGGCTTCGACAAGCAGGGCCCGTACGCGCTCACCGTCGCCGAGGGCAGCGCCGTCCAGCAGGCCGCCGCGCTGCTGCCCGACTCGCGCGTCTGCGCCGCGTTCAACCACGTCAGCGCGCCACTGCTGGCCGACCCCGAGGTCGACCGGATCGACCTCGACGTGCTGATCTGCACCGAGGACCGGGAACTCGTCGACATCGTCGGGGCGCTCGCCGCCCGGATTCCCGGCATGCGCGGCATCTACGCCGGCCGGCTGCGCAACGCCCACCAGATCGAGGCGTTCACCGCGAACCTGATCGCCATCAACAAGCGCTACAAGGCCCACGCCGGCATCCGCGTCACCGACCTCTGAGCGCGCGGGTCACGTTCGTCGGTGGTACTGGTTGCGGCGGGGGACCTGTTCCGGGTCGAGCCAGGCGGGCGGGACGAACTCCGGCTGACCGTCGCCGCCGAGCCGGACCGTCCACTCGCCCTGATGGACGTGGCGATGATGGCGGCCGCAGAGCAGCACCGAGTTGGTCAGGCTGGTGTCGCCGCCGTCGGCCCAGTGCCGGATGTGGTGGGCGTCGCACCAGCGAGGCGGGCGGTCGCAGCCGGCAAAGGCGCAGCCTCGGTCGCGCAGCACCAGGGCGCGCCGCAGGGGCCCGGTGACGAGTCGTCGTTGCCGGCCGACGTCGAGCGGCTGGCCGGCGCTGCCGAGCACGGCGGGCAGGATCGCCGCGTCGCAGGCGAGCCGTCGTACGGTCTCGGCGGTGAGCCCGAGGCCGGTGTCGAGGGTGCCCACGCCGAGCTGCCCTACCAGGCCGTCGAAGCTGGTGGTGACGACGAGCTGAGTCGGCTCGCCGCCGTGCTCGGGCAGCTCACCGGTGCGCAGCGCCAGTCGGCAGAGATCGCCGAGCGCATCGTGCCGCCGTTGCCCGGGTGACCGCTGGTCGTCCTGGCCGCGCGGCGCGGTCAGCAGGTCGATGGCGCTGCGGAGCAGGCCGGCGGTCTCCGCGTCGAGGGTGCCGCTCAACCGCAGCCGGCCGTCGGTCAGCTCGGACAGGGTGAGCTGACGATCCCGGATGGCGCGGCGGGCTTCGGCGTCGAGAGCGGCCTTGGCGGCGGCGTCGGCGATCTCGGGTGCGACGTGGTCGAGGATGCGGGTGGCGAGCTTGCGCAGCAGGGTGGGGTCGAACTGGCCGGCCCAGTCGACGAGGACGCCGACCACTCTGGTGGCGATGTCGGTGCCGGCGGCGGCCCGCACGGTGTCGACGGTGTCGGCGATGACGCGGGCCTGCTCCAGGCTGACGTCTCCGTCGGCCAGCGCTTGGCGGACCTCGGGAACGCCCGTGTCGAGGGCGTGAGCGGACTCGACCAACCGGCGGGCCGCGGGAACTGTCAACCGTAGGCGGTCGCGCAACCAGACCGCCGTCGACGACGCGCCCTGCGCCCGGGCCGTGCCCCGCCCGTCCAACTCGCGCACCAGGGCCAACGTGACCGCCGCGAGCTGCTGTTCGAGCCGGTGCGCGGCGTCGAGCGCAGCCACCAGATCATGCTCGGCGAGAGCCCAGACCGGCGCGGCGGCGGACACCGCCAGCGCGCCTCGCGCCTGCGCCAACTCGTCAATCACACCCCGAGATTAGAACAGGTGTACGACAAAATCAGTCGTCGTGATCAATGCCGCCGTGTAAAACTTTCTAGACACGATGTCAAAGACGCCATACTATGAGCGTGTCAAGAATTCTTTACACGTAGGAGGCGGTCGTGACACACGAGGAGAAGCGCGCCTGGATCATGCTGGTGGTCAGCGTGGTGGGCTATGGCGTCTACGCCGCCGTCGTCCTGAACCGGGCCGACGGCGGTCCGCTCACCGCCACCCCGTACGCCACGGCTCTGCTGTGGACGATCGGCGGAGCAGTCGTCGCGAGCATCGTGGCCGAGATCGGGATGGGTGTGGTGAACCCGGCTGCCTCCCGGGCCAAGGACGTCCGCGACCGGGAGATCGGACGGCTCGGCGACCACGTCGGCCAGGCGTTCGTGGCGATCGGCGCGGTGTCGGCGATGCTGATGGCGGTGGCCGAGTGGGACTGGTTCTGGATCGCCAACGTCATCTACCTGTGCTTCGTCCTGTCGGCGGCGGTCGGCTCGCTGGCCAAGGTGATCGTCTACCGCAAGGGTGTCCCGCAGTGGTGAAGCCGACCCGCGTCACGAACAACATCCGCGCGCTGCGCTTCGCGCATGGCGAGATGACCCAGGCCGAACTCGCCGAGCGGATCGGCGTGACCCGGCAGACCGTCATCGCCATCGAGCAGAGTCGCTACTCGCCGTCGCTGGAGATGGCGTTCAAGATCGCGCGTCTGTTCAACGCACGCCTCGACGACGTCTTCCAGTACCCCGAGGAGTCGGCATCATGAAGGCCATCGTCCAGGACAGCTACGGCCCATCCGACGTGCTCCACCTCCGCGACATCGACCAACCGGCCGTGCGGGACGACGAGGTCCTCGTCCAGGTCCGCGCCGCCGGGGTCGACCCCGGAGTGTGGATCTTCATGACCGGTCGCCCGTACCTGGCGCGGCTGGCCAGCGGGCTGCGCCGGCCCCGGGTTCCGGTGCGCGGCCGGGACCTCGCCGGGGTGGTCGTTGCGGTCGGTTCTCGGGTGACCCGGTTCCGGCCCGGCGATGAGGTGTTCGGCACCTGTCCGCGCGGCTCGTACGCCGAGTTCGCCAGCACGCCGGAGCGGCGGCTGGCCCGCAAACCGGCCAACCTGTCGTTCGCGCAGGCCGCCGCCGCGCCGGTCTCCGGGATGACGGCGCTGCGTGCGGTCCGCGACAGCGGCGCGGTGCGCCGGGGACACCGCGTGCTGGTCATCGGCGCATCCGGCGGCGTCGGGTCGCACGCCGTACAGATCGCCAAGGCGTACGGGGCGACGGTCACCGCCGTCTGCACGCCGGCCAGGGCCGCGTTCGTACGCGCCCTCGGCGCCGACGACGTCCTCGACTACACCAGCGAGGAGATCGACCGCGGTGGCCCGATCTGCGACGTGGTCATCGACACCGGCGGCGACCGGCCGGTCTCGCTGCTGCGCCGCGCCCTCACCCCACACGGGACACTGGCGCTGGTCGGCGGCACGTACACCAAGGGTGCCGTGCTCAGCGGCTACGACCGGCAGATGGTCCGGGCGCCGCTGCTGTCCCTGTTCGTCGGTCAACGGCTGCGCAGCGTGAGCGCGGTCGAGCGCACCAGGGACCTGGAGGAGCTGGGAAACCTCATCGAGTCGGGGGCGCTCACCCCGGCGGTCGACCGCACCTATCCGCTGGCCCAGGCGGCGGACGCGATCAATCACCTCCGGCACGGGCACCCGGCGGGGAAGGTCGTCGTCACCATCTGACCCGGCGGTCGCCGCGACCATGCGGCCACGGCGACCGGGACCAGGACGGGACCCGGGCGACGGGGGTGGACACGACCCCCGCCGGCCCGGGCCGCTGGACTACTAGAAGGTGTGCTCGGCGGCGGGGAACTCGCCGCCGCGGACCTCGTCGGCGAAGCGTCGGGTGGCGTCGGTGAGGACGTCCGCGAGGTCGGCGTAGCGCTTCACGAAGCGCGGCGCCTTGCCGGTGCGCAGGCCGGCCATGTCCTGCCAGACCAGCACCTGGGCGTCGGTGTCCGGGCCGGCGCCGATACCGACGGTGGGAATGGACAGCTCGTGGGTGATCTGCTTGGCAACCGCACCCGGCACCATCTCCAGCACCACCGCGAACGCGCCCGCCTCGGCCACCGCCCGCGCGTCGGCCAGCACCTCGTCGGCCGTGTCGCCCCGGCCCTGCACCCGGTAGCCGCCCAGGGTGTGTTCGCTCTGCGGGGTGAAGCCGATGTGCGCCATCACCGGGATGCCGGCGCCGACGATCGCGGCGATCTGCGCGGCGCAGCGTCGGCCGCCCTCCAGCTTCACCGCGTGGCAGCCGCCCTCCTTCATGAACCGGACGGCGGTGCGCAACGCCTGGGTCGGCCCCTCCTCGTAGGAGCCGAACGGCAGGTCACCGACGACAAGCGTCTGCTTCGTCGCGCGCACCACGGCCCGTACCAGCGGCAACAGCTCGTCGGCGGTGACCGGCAGGGTGGTCTCGTAGCCGAACACGTTGTTCGCCGCCGAATCGCCGACCAGCAGAACCGGTACGCCGGCCCGGTCGAAGATCCCCGCCGTGTACTGGTCGTACGAGGTGAGCATCGGCCACCGTTCGCCGCGCTCCTTGGCGGCGATCAGGTCGCGGGTGCGGACCCGACGGGTGGCCGGTCCGCCGTACAGCGCGGTCACCTCGTGCGGAGTGGACTCGATCATGACTGTCTCCCTTCCTCGAGGCCGCCTGCGCGGTCCCCGGGCTCCGCCGATCGTCGCACCGCGAGGTGGGGCGGCGGCAGGGCGCAGTGCAAGATGTCACTCCGCCACCCACGCTCGCCGGGCGGCGGGCCCGCCGGTGGGCCGCCGGGCCGCAGCACGGCCCGGCGACCCGCGGGGGTACGAGGCTCAGCCGTGCTCGCGCCACCGGTTCGTGATCGGCAGTCGACGGTCCCGGCCGAACGCCTTCATGGAGATCTTCGTACCCGGCGCGGACTGGCGTCGCTTGTACTCGGCGGTATCCACCAGTCGCAGCACCTTGTCGACTACGGCCGGGTCGTGGCCCGACTCGACCAGCCCGTCCCGGCCCAGGTCGCCGTCCACGTAGCCGATGAGGATCGGGTCCAGCACGTCGTAGTCGGGCAGCGAGTCGCTGTCGAGCTGGCCCGGGCTCAGCTCGGCGCTCGGCGGCTTGCCGATCGAGTTCTCCGGGATCGGGGCGGTCTCGCCACGACGGGCCGCGTCCGCGTTGCGCCACTTCGCCAGCCGCCACACCAGCGTCTTCCAGACGTCCTTGATCGGGTTGAAGCCGCCCACCGAGTCGCCGTACAGGGTGGAGTAGCCGACCGCCAGCTCGCTCTTGTTGCCGGTGGTCAGCACCAGGTGGCCCTCCTGGTTCGACAGCGCCATCAGGATGACACCGCGTACCCGGGCCTGGAGGTTCTCCACGGCGATCCCGGACAGCGAGAGGTTCGCCAGGAAGGCGTCCACCATCGGCTGAATCGGCTCGACGCGGTAGTCGAGCCCGGTGCGCTTGGCCAGGTCGGCGGCGTCCTCCCGGGAGTGCTCGGAGGAGTGCTGGCTGGGCAGCGACACGCCGACCACCCGGTCCGGGCCGAGCGCGTCGACGGCGAGGGCGGCCACCACCGCCGAGTCGATGCCACCGGAGAGACCGAGCACCACCGATGAGAACCGGTTCTTGTTGACGTAGTCGCGCAGGCCGAGCACCAGCGCGTGCCAGACCTCGGCCTCGTCGGCGACCGGCTCGATCCGCCCGCCGGTGACGGCAGGACCGGCCGGCGCGGGCGGGATGGCGTCCACCGCGTGGTACGCCACCCGCATGCCGTCGGCGATGCTCTCGCCGCCCGGGGTCGTGGTCGCGGCCGGCAGTTCGACGTCGTGCACGAGCAGGTGCTCGACGAACTGCGGGGCGCGGGTGAGCAGCTCGCCGTCCGGAGTGACGATCATCGAGTCGCCCTCGAAGACCAGTTCGTCCTGGCCGCCGATCATGTTCACGTACGCGATGGTGGCGTTCGCCTCGGCGGCCCGGCGGCGGACCAGCGGCAGCCGGATGTCGTCCTTGTTCAACTCGTACGGCGAGCCGTTGATGTTGACCACGAGGCCGACGCCCGCCTGCCGGGCGGCGGCGAACGGCCCGCCGGCCTGCCACAGGTCCTCGCAGATGGTCAGCGCGACGTCCACCCCACCGATCCGCACGACGGTCAACTCGTCGCCGGAGACGAAGTACCGGTCCTCGTCGAACACCCCGTAGTTGGGCAGGTGGTGCTTGAAGTAGCGGGCGACCACCTCGCCCCGGTGCAGCAGCGCGGCGGCGTTGCGGGCCCCGCGCCCCGGCTCGGCGTCCCCGCTGACCTGCGGCGGCCCGTCGGCGTCCAGGTAGCCGACCACGACCGGCAGGTCACCGAGACCATCGCCGGCGAGGTCGGCGGCGAGCTGCCGCAGGGCGGCCTGGGACGCCGCGACGAAGGACCGCCGGAAGACCAGGTCCTCGACCGGGTAACCGGTCAGCATCATCTCCGGGAAGAGCACCAACTGGGCGCCGGCGTTGGCGGCCTGGCGGGTCCAGCTGCGGACCAGGTCGGCGTTGCCGGCGAGGTCGCCGACGCTCGGGTTGACCTGGGACAGGGCGAGACGCAGGGTGGGCATGCCCTCATCTTGCCCCAGCTTGGGCGGAGCAATCCGTACCCTCGGACGAGACGACGGCCACGCGCGGACGCCGCGCGGGCGTCGCGCCGCATCGGTACCGCTCGGCGGGCGGGACACGAGGGGACGGGCGGCGGCGGTTCGCGTAACGTCTGCGTAACCAGGCCCGGGAACACTGGGCGGTCAGGTCGGGCGCAGCCCGGCCAAGGCGGACAAAGAGTGTCGCGAGGGGTTGGGGAAGTGGACCGTCAGCAGGAGTTCGTCCTCCGTACGCTGGAAGAGCGGGACATCCGGTTCGTCCGGCTGTGGTTCACGGACGTGCTGGGCACGCTCAAGAGCGTCTCGGTGGCGCCCGCGGAGTTGGAAGCGGCCTTCGAGGAGGGCATCGGCTTCGACGGCTCGGCGATCGAGGGCTTCGCGCGGGTCTTCGAATCGGACATGGTGGCGATGCCCGACCCGACCACCTTCCAGGTCTTCCCGTTCGAGGGTGGGGTCAGCGGCGAGAGCGCCCGGATGTTCTGCGACATCCTGCTGCCCGACGGCGGCCCCTCCTGGGCCGACCCCCGGCACGTGCTGCGCCGCGCGCTGTCCAAGGCCGCCGAGAAGGGCTTCACCTTCTACACCCACCCCGAGATCGAGTTCTTCCTGCTGGAGAATGGTCCGCAGGACGGCTCGGTGCCCACCCCGGTGGACACCGGCGGCTACTTCGAGCACACCACCCACGCCGTGGCCCGCGACTTCCGCCGCCAGGGCGTGCTGGCGCTGGAGCGGATCGGCATCTCGGTGGAGTTCAGCCACCACGAGGTCGCGCCCGGCCAGCAGGAGATCGACCTGCGGTACGCCGACGCGCTCACCACCGCCGACAACATCATGACCTTCCGGCACGTGGTCAAGGAGGTCGCGCTCTCCACCGGCGTGCAGGCCAGCTTCATGCCCAAGCCGTTCACCGACCAGCCCGGCAGCGGCATGCACACCCACCTGTCGCTGTTCGAGGGCGAGCGCAACGCCTTCCACGACGGTGGCGACCCGATGAAGCTCTCCAAGGTGGCGAAGTCCTTCATCGCCGGCCTGCTGATGCACGCCCGGGAGTACACGGCGGTCACCAACCAGTGGGTCAACTCGTACAAGCGGCTCTTCCCGCAGCACCTGCCGGACCGGATCACCGAGAGCCCGGCGTACGTCTGCTGGGGTCACCTGAACCGGTCCGCTCTGGTCCGGGTGCCGGCGTACGGCAAGCCGAACTCGGCCCGGGTCGAGGTCCGCTCGCTGGACTCGGCGACCAACCCGTACCTCGCCTTCGCGGTGCTGCTCGGCGCCGGCCTCAAGGGCATCGAGGAGGGCTACGAGCTGCCGCCGGGGGCCGAGGACGACGTCTGGTCGCTCAGCAGCGCCGAGCGCCGCGCCATGGGGTACGAGGCGCTGCCGGAGAACCTCGCCGAGGCGATCGACGTGATGGCCGAGTCCGAACTGGTCGCCGAGGTGCTGGGCGAGCACGTCTTCGACTTCTTCCTGCGCAACAAGCGGGCCGAGTGGGAGCAGTACCGCCGCGAGGTCACCCCGTACGAGCGGCAGCGTTACCTGGCGCTGTAGGGCGGGGCGTCGGCGCGGGGCTGACGCGCTTGCCCGCTGCCGCTATCGTCTCGATCACCGCGCCGGTACCCCTTCCGGGCGGAGAATCGGGAGGCAGTCGGTGCTGGAGGACCTGCTCAGCGGTGCCTGGCAGAGCGTCGTGTTCGGGATCGTGGGCGTCGGGCTCATGGCGGCCGGGTTCGGGCTCGTCGACCTGCTGACCCCGGGGCGGCTGCGGGAGCTGATCTGGGTCGAGCGCAACGCCAACGCGGGGCTGCTGCTCGCCGCCAACCAGCTCGGCATCGCCGGCATCGTCTTCACGGCGATCCTGACCAGCTACAGCGACTTCGCCAAGGGGCTCGCCTCGACCGTGGTGTTCGGGCTGGTCGGGCTGGCCATCATGGCGTTGGCGTTCTTCGTGCTGGACCTGCTCACCCCGGGCAAGCTCGGCGAGGTCATCTGCTCGTCCGAGCCGCATCCGGCGGCCCGGGTCAGCGCCGCCACGCACTTCGGCGCCGCGCTGATCGTCTGCGCCTGCATCGCCTGAGCGCGTCCTGCCGGGGCGTCGTACCCCGGCCGTAGCGTGCCGGGTGTGAACCGTACGGACCGTCTCTACGCGCTGGTCGAGGAGTTGCGGGCGGTGTCGCCCCGGCCGCGCAGCGCCCGCTGGCTGGCCGTCCGCTTCGAGGTGAGCAGCCGGACCATCGAACGGGACATCGGCGCGCTCCAGCAGGCCGGGGTGCCGATCTGGGCCGAGTCGGGGCGTACCGGCGGTTACGTGCTGGACCGCGCCCACACCCTGCCGCCGGTCAACCTGACCGCCGCCGAGGCGGTCGCGATGGCCGTGGCGCTGCACCGGCTCGCCGGCTCGCCGTTCGCCGGCCCGGGCGCCACCGCCCTGCGCAAGCTGCTGGCGGTGCTGCCGGCCGCCGACGCCGCCGAGGCGCACCGGCTCGCCGGCCGGGTGCACCTGATCGGCGACGGGCCGGCCACGCCCGTCCCGGCCACCGTCGCCCACGCGGTCGCCGCGCGGCGGGTGCTACGCCTCCGGTACGCCGACCGCGCCGGCGTCGACTCGCTCCGGGACGTCGAGCCGCTGGGCTACCTCGGCAACTCCCACCACTGGTACCTGGTGGCCTGGTGCCGGCTCCGTGACGAGGCGCGCTGTTTCCGTACCGACCGGATCCGCGAGGTCGAGGCCCTGCCACAGGTGGTGGTCCGGGAACTCCGCCTGGCGGACCTGGACATCCCGCACGAACGGCTCCGCGCGCTGAGTCTGGTCTGAGGGCGTGGCCCGGGCGGTGTGCAGGCGGTGTGTGGGCGTGGTCTGGGTGGTGTGTGGGCGCGGTCCGGGGGGCGTGGTCTGGCGCTGGTGTGCGGGCGTGGTCTGGGCGGTGTGCGGGCGTGGTCTGGGCGGTGTGGGAGCGCGGCCCGGCGCTGGTGTGAGCGCGTGGTCTGCGCGGTCCACCCGGCCGGGTGATCCGGAAACACCGACAGGACGGTGTCGCGGGCGGCGTCGAGACTGCACCGGAAGCCGGCCGAACGGCCGGCTCGGGAGACCTGGAGGCAGCATGTCCGCGACGCCCATCACGTGGTTCGAGATCGGCACCGACCGGCCGGAGGAGGCGGAGCGTTTCTACGGCGACCTGTTCGGCTGGACCTTCCAGGAGGAGGGCGGGCCCACCGGTTCCTACCGGACGACCGGGGCCGGTGGCGACACCGGGATCGGTGGGGCGATCCGGGCGACGGACGGCTCGGCGCCGAACTACACGATCTTCTACGCCGAGGTCACCGACGTGGCGGAGACCTGCCGACGGGCCGAGGCGGCCGGTGGTCAGGTGCTCGTACCGCCCCGGACCACGCCGACCGGGCTCACGCTGGCCCGGCTGATCGACCCGACCGGCAATCACGTGGGCGTGTTCGCACCCCCGTCCGCGTAGAGCTGACGCCCCCGTCCGCGGAGCTAAAGCCGGCGGCCTGGTGCCCTGCGGCCCGGTGCCCTGCGGGCCGGTGTCATGCGGCCTGCCAGGGGCAAGATCGACTCCAGGTCGCCGATGTGGCGGTGTCCGAGTGCGACGGACACCGCCATATCGGCGCAGCGGAGTCGATCAACCTGGGCGCCTGGGCCGCCTGGGCCGCCTGGGCGCCTGGGCCGCCTGGGCCGCCTGGGCCGCCTGGGCCGCCTGGGCCGCCTGGGCCGCATGGGCCGCCCGGGCCGCCCAGGCGGCGCGGAGCGCGGTCCGGGCTGCGGTGGTGATCAACTCGACGTCGTGGAAGTCGGGGTATCCGGGGCCGCCGGACACCCCGACTTCACGGAAGTCGAGTGGATCAGGCGGGGCCGTCCTGTCCGGCGGGGCCGTCCTGTCCGGCGGGGCCGCCGGGGCCGCCGTGGCCGAGTGGGCCGCGGTGGGCGCCCGGGAAGCCGCCCGGGCCGCCCGGGAAGACGCCGGCCTCGACGGCCTTGGTGATGGCGTCGGCCTGCTCCTGGGTGAGCTTGCCGTCCTTGACGGCCTGGTCCAGCCGCTGCTTCAGCGCCGCCTTGCGGTCCTCGGCGGACGGGCGCTGCGGCCGGTCGGCCGGCCGGTGCTGCTCGCGGATCTTCTCCAGCGCGGCGGTCACCTTGTCGGTGGGCACGCCAAGCTCCTTGGCGAGATCCTCGGCGAACTGGCCCTGCTGGTCGGCCTTCGCCCCGGGCCCCGGGGCGGCGCTGGCGCTCGGCGTCGGCGTGTCGGCGGCGAAGGCGATCGTCGGGGCGGCGATCCCGACGCCGAGGACGCCGGCGGCGGCCAGCCCGGCCAGCAGGTGCTTCCTACGGATGGTGCGGGACATGCTCTCCTCCAGAAGACTAGGTGATGCGCTATGCCGTCACCGACAGTGACCGGCAAGCCTGGGCGGGACCCATGGTGAACCTGTCAGCGGGCTGACAATCGACGGCGGAAATCGGTTGTGCGGTCGCTTGTCGGGCGGTCAGGGTCGGTACGCCGCCGACGAAGGGACGTACGCCGAGATGACAGTCGAGATCCGGGAGATCGCGCTCGCCGAGCCGGGTGCCGGCCCGTACGGCATCACGCTCGGGCCCGACGGTGCGCTCTGGCTGACGCTGGTCCATGGCGGCGGCATCGCCCGCCGGGACGCGGACGGCTCGGTCCGGACCTACCCGCTGGAACCCGCCGGCGGCCGTCCGTTGATCATCACCACGGGCCCGGACGGGGCGCTCTGGTTCACCCGCTCCGGTGATGACCGGATCGGTCGGATCACCGTTGACGGTCAGCAGCGCACGATCGCGCTACCGCCGGGAACCGGGCCGGGCGGCATCGCGGCCGGGCCCGACGGGGCGCTCTGGTACGCGGGGATGACCTCCGACACCATCGGCCGGGTGGCCACCGACGGCGAGGTGACCACCTTCCCGCTGCCGGTCACCGGCGGATTCCCCTCGATGATCACCGCCGGCGCGGACGACGCCCTCTGGTTCACCCTCAACCGCGCGAACGCGATCGGCCGGATCGATCTCGACGGCACGGTGACGCTGTACCCGTTGCCCACCCCGGACGCCGGGCCGGTCGGCCTCGCCCTGGGCGCGGACGGCGCCGTCTGGTTCGTGGAGATCACCGCCGGCCAGGTCGGTCGGATCGACCCCGGTGGCGCGATCGTCGAGTATCCGCTGCCGGACCCGGCCGCGCGCCCGCACGCGATCGTGGCCGATCCGGCGGGTGGGGCCTGGTTCACCGAGTGGGGCGCCAACCGGATCGGCCACCTCGACCCCACCGGACGATTCGAGAGCTACGCCCTGCCCACCCCGCAGTCCGAACCCCACGGCATCGTCCACACCCCCGACGGAGTGTGGGCCGCCCTCGAAACCGGCCCCCTAGCCCACCTGACCCCCGCTGACCCCCGCTGACCCCCGCTGACCCGCGCTGACCCGCGCTGACCCGCGCTGACCCGCGCTGACCCGCGCTGACCCG
>NZ_JBYIRN010000033.1:0-81377 GCF_057708145.1 Micromonospora sp. bgisy143 | reverse complement strand
CCCCCCCCCCCCCCCCCCCCCCCCCCCCCCCCCCCCCCCCCCCCCGCCGCCACCGTCCCCGTCCGGCCCTGCTCCGCCGATCGCGGGCCCGGTCCGACCCGTGCGCCCTGTTGACGGGATTTGTCCTCGATCGAACGAGATCGTTGACATGTGCCGGGAATCCATCTTTGATGGTCGATGTTGCCTTCTCGTCGGTCTGGTCGGGCGCTGGTCGCCCGGCGTGGGGGTCGGGCCGGTCGATGCCCCGACCCTGGAGGACGGATGAGGATCTTCGCGCGGCGCAGACCAGCACAGCTCGTGGCGTCGATGGCGGTGGCGGTGCTGGTGGCCGTGACGCTCGGTGTGCCGGCGTCGGCGGCCGGCCCGTCGACCGTCGTCGGCGCGGCGTCCGGTCGGTGCCTGACCGTGGTGGGCGGCGGCCGGACCGCCGGCACCGGCATCTCCATCAACGACTGCGCCGGGCAGGCCAGCCAGGCGTGGACGTTCACCACCGCCGGTGAGTTGCGGGTGTACGACGCGGCGATGTGCCTGGACGTGGTCGGCCAGGACACCAGCGCGCCGGCCGCGCTCCAGATCTACGGCTGCACCGGCGGTGCGAACCAGCGCTGGCGGGTCAACGCCGACGGCACCATCGTCGGCGTCCAGTCGGGACTCTGCCTGGACGTGACGGGCGCCGGCACCGCCAACGGCACGACCGTCGGTCTCTGGACCTGCAACGGGCAGGCCAACCAGCGGTGGACGACCTCCTTCGGCAGTGCCGACAGCCAGCCACCCACACCGCCCGGCAACGCGCGGGTGAGCGGCCTGACCTGCAACTCGGTGACGTTCGCCTGGAACGCCTCGACGGACAACGTGGCTGTGGCGTTCTACGACATCTACCACGACGGCCAGCTCATGACCTCGGTGAGCGGCAGCACCCTGTCCGCCAACCTCACCGTCGTGCCCGGCGCGACCTGGGGGCTGTACGTCAACGCGCGGGACGCCGCCGGCAACGTGTCGCAGGCCAGTTCGACCGTGACGATCACCCCGCCGCAGTGCCAGGCCGACACCGTGCCGCCGAGCACGCCGACCCAGCTCACCGGCACCGCCTCGGGGACCACCGTGACACTGCGCTGGACCGCGTCCAGCGACAATGTCGGAGTCCGGGCGTACGACGTCTACCGCGGCGGCGTGAAGATCGGCGCCGTCATGGGCGCCCCACCGGTGACGACGTTCACCGACAGCGGCCTGACGGCGAACACCGCGTACCAGTACCAGGTGGCGGCCCGCGACGGGCAGGACAACGCCTCGGCGCGCAGCACCGCCGTCACGGTGCGCACCGGCGGCACCTGCGCCAACCCGGTGTGCACGGTGCGGCAGGTCACCACCGACACGGACGTCCCGTGGGGGTTGGTGACGTTGCCGGACGGCACCGTGCTCTACAACCGCCGCGACGCGCACGACATCGTCCATCTCGACCCCACCACGGGGGCGAAGACCACCGTCGGCACCGTGCCGAACGTGCAGAGCACCGACGGCGAGGGCGGCCTGCTGGGCCTGGCGATCTCGACGAGTTTCGCCAGCGACCGGTGGCTCTACATCATGCACACCTCGTCGAGCGACAACCGGATCGTGCGGATCAAGCTGGAGAACGACCGGCTCACGACCGCCGGCGAACAGGTCCTGCTCACCGGGATCCGCCGCAACAAGTACCACAACGGCGGCCGGCTGCGCTTCGGCCCGGACGGCAAGCTGTACGCCAGCACCGGTGACGCGCAGAACGGCGCCTACGCCCAGGACCGGGCCAGCCTCGAGGGCAAGATCCTGCGACTCAACCCGGACGGCAGCGTCCCGAGTGACAACCCGTTCGGCAACTACGTGTGGAGCTACGGCCACCGCAACCCGCAGGGGCTCGCGTTCGACTCGCAGGGCCGCCTGTGGGAACAGGAGTTCGGCAACTCGATCATGGACGAGACGAACCTGATCACCAAGGGCGGGAACTACGGCTGGCCGGCCTGCGAGGGCACCAGCGGCACCTGCGGCACCGCCGGTTACATCGCGCCGGTGCGCACCTATCCGACCGCCGAGGGCTCCTGCTCCGGCATCACCATCGTGCGCGACGCCCTCTACGTCGCCTGCGCCCGAGGAGCGCGGATGTATCGCGCCGTGATCAGCGGCAGCAGCCTGACCAACGTGCAGACGTACTTCAGTGGCACCTACGGCCGGCTGCGCACCGTGGAGCCGGCCCCCGACGGAGGGCTCTGGCTCACCACCACCAACACCGGTGACAAGGACAGCACCCCGAACAACAGCAACGAGCGCGTCCTGCACGTGACCCTCGGCGGTTAGCCGGGGCGTTCGCCGACGGTCACCGCACCACCACGGTGACCGTCGGCGGGCGGCAGGATGCTCTTGAGGTTCGGCGAGCGTTCACGCTCCGCTCGCGGCCAGGTCATCGCGGCCGACCGTCTCCCACCTAGCGTGACCAGGTCATCCGCACCTGAAGAGCTGAGGTTTTCGCGCCATGTCCCTGCGTCACCTGCTGGTCGGCCTCGCCGTCCTGCCCGCGCTCGCCGTCCCGGCGGCCGCGCACGCGTCGACCGTCGACAGCGCCACCGCGCTGCTGCCCCAGAAGACCCACTTCGACCTCCAAGCGCACCGCGGTGGCATCGGCATGACCACCGAGGAGTCGCTGGAGGGCTTCGGCAAGGCCCTGCGCCTCGGTGTCACCACCCTGGAGCTGGACACCCAGATCACCAAGGACCGGAAGGTCGTCGTCACCCACGATCGCCAGGTCAGCGCGCAGAAGTGCGCCGACACCGCACCGGTCGAGGCCGGCGACCCCATGTACCCGTACGTCGGCAAGTACCTCAAGGACCTCACCCTCGCCCAGGTCAAGACCATGGACTGCGGCTACCAGCAGCTCCCGGGCTTTCCCGAGCAGGAGCAGGTCAAGGGCTTCCGGATGGTCGAGTTGAAGGACGTCCTCGACCTCGTCAAGAGCTACGGGGCGAAGCAGGTCACCCTCAACATCGAGACGAAGGTCGAGGCGGGAGCGCCCGAGCAGACCGCGCCTCGCGAGCTGTTCGTCCGGCGCGTCTTCGAGGAGATCCGCGCCTCCGGCATCGAGAAGCAGGTCACCATCCAGTCGTTCGACTGGGGCGCGCTCAAGGAGATGCACCGGCTCGCGCCGACGTGGCCGCTGGTGGCCCTGACCAACTACGACTTCCTCCAGGTCGGCAAGCCCGGCGCGTCCCCCTGGCTCGGTGGGATCGACGCCGACGACTACGACGGTGACTTCGTCAAGGCCGCCGCCGCCATCCCCGGCGTCACCGCACTGTCGCCGAACTACGGCTTCCCGCAGAACGGCACCATCGCCGACCCGGCCTTCCGCTTCTACCCCGACGCGACCATGATCGCCGAGGCGCACGCCCGGGGCCTGAAGGTCATCCCGTGGACCTGCGACGACCCGGCCACCGTGTCGGCGCTGATGGACATGGGTGTCGACGGGATCATCACCAACTACCCCAACCGGGTGCGGGCCATCATGGCCGAGCGCGGCATGCGCCTGCCGAAGAGCTACCAGCCCCGCCACTGATCCCACGTCCGGTGCCGTAATCGGCCCGGTGAGCTGCCCCGGCAGGCTCACCGGGCCGGTCCGCGCGTCACGGCTCGCCCGGAGTCACCGGCCCCCGCGCCGCCGGCGACCACCGGTCAGACCGGGTGTCCGAGGAGCCTTCTCGGCTTGCGTTGCACGGGGACACCGGTCGGACTGCGACCCGCATCCACCTCGGCCGTCCACGGTGGCTGGGCGGACGGCGTCCGCCACCGGGTCACCCGCCCTCCCGGCCCGGACGACGAGTCCGCCTGCTGTGCGGCGGTGTCGACGCCGGTCGTCGGCCCGCCGGCCGGCGCGATGCCCAACTCCCGCATCCGCTCGACGTACGTGCGGTAGCGGCGTTGCGCCTCACCATGTCGCCCGGCCGCGCGGAGCACCTGCACCAACTCCAGGTGGGCGTCCTCGTCGTACGGGTCGCGGTGCACCAGCCGCATCAGGTAGACGAGCTTCTGGTCGGTGTCCGCGGCGTGCTGGGCCAGGGCCCGCAGCACGCTGGTGTGGGCCACCTGCGCCTCCTCCCGCAGCGGCTGGGCCCAGTCCTCGTACGGGTCGTCGGCGAGGAAGTCGCCGCCGTACAACTCGTCGGCGCGGACCAGCGCGCGGGGCGCGTCCGGGTGGCCGGCCCGCAGGGCGACCTGCGCCTCCTCGGCCGCGGTGAGGAACGTCTCGACGTCCACGTCGATCACGTCGAGGTCCACCGCCACCGAACCCCGGTCGGCCAGCACCGCCCCCCGACCGCTGGTGTGGTGCCCGGTGCCGAGCACCCGGCGCAACGTGGACAGCAGCACCGACAACCGGTTCGCGGTGCGCGACGGTGACTCGTCCGGCCAGAGCAACTCCATCAGCCGGGCCCGGGGCACGGCGCGACCCCGGTGCGCGACGAGGATCTTCAGCAGGTCCCGGGCCTTCTTGGACTGCCACTCGCCGTACGGGACGACGGCGCCGGCCCGGAACACCCGGAAGTCGCCCAGGGTGTGGATGACCACCGCGGGTACCCGCAGCGTGATCGCGGTCAGCCCGTCGGCGACGCCCGGGTCGAGGCGTACCCCGCAGCGGCGCAGCTTCTGCTCGGCGCCCTCGGCGCCGCGACGGGCCTGCCGTCCCTGCAACCGGGCGGCGATCAGCCGGACGGTGGCCTCCTCGGCCGGGTCGCCCAGCTCCCGGCAGAGCGCCGCGGCGTCGTCGAGCAGTCCGGCGGACGCGCGTGGGTCGTCCGCCGCGAGCACGGTGAGCTGGAGCGCGTCGACGAGGGTGGCGCGTCGCCGTCCGACGGTGGCCCCGGTGCGGGCCTCGGCGGCGTCGAAGTGGGCGGCGGCGGTGTCACCGCGCAGCAGCGCCACCCACCCGCGCGCCAGCAGGGCGTACGGCCGTTCGGGCTCGCGGGCCACGGTGACCGCCCGGTCGGCGAGGTCCTGCGCGGCGGCCAGATCGTCGGCGGCGCGGATCCGCGCCAGCTCGGCGAGCACCCAGGCCGACGAGGCGGGGCGCGACGGGGCCGTGGCGAGCGCGCTCAGGGCGCCCTCCAACGCCTGTCGGGCCTGGCGCGGCTCCCGCCGCCGGCGGTGCACCATGCCGAGCGCGGCCAGTGAGAACGCCTCGTCGGCGGTGACTCCCGCCAACTCCCGCAGGCGAAGCCCCGCAGCACCGTCGGCCAGCGCCTCCTCCAACCGGCCGAGCTGGCACTTCGCCACGGCGGTCAGGGTCAGCGCGTACGGCTCGTAGCCGGAGTCACCCGCCACTTCGGTCAGTCGGACGGCCGCCTCGGCCTGTCGCAGCGCGTCGGCGGCGTCGCCGGCGCGCATCAGGTGGCTCGCCAGGTCCAGGTGGACCATCAGCCGGAACAGGTCGGCGTCGGCGCGGCGCAGCCCGGTGGTCGCGTCCGCCCGCCCGAGGGTGGCCGCCGCGTCGCCGGTGGCGGCGGCGAGCAGTACGACCACCCGGGCGTACGCCTGGTGGGCGGTCGGTACGCCGCACGCGTGCGCGGCCCGGGCCGCCTCCTCCACGTCGGCGCTGGCCCGCTCGATGTCGTCGTCCAGCAGGTGGTGCACCGCGGCGTGACAGTACGTCTGCACGGCGTGCGGCCCGGTCGCGCCGGTCGGCGCGGTCGCCAGGAGGGCTGTCGCCAGGTGTGGTTCCCCGGCGAGGTGGTGCCGCAGGGCCGTGCGCCAGATCTGGGCGACCGGGACGTCGGCCTCGTCGGGGCGCGCGGCGAGCAGGTCGGGTTGGGTGGCGAGCCACAGGTGTGCCGCCGTGCGGTCACCGGCGGCGGCGAGGTGCCGCAGCGCCCGCCCGGGGTCACCGCTCGTCCGTTCTCGTTCTACTGCCGACGCGTCGCCTCCACCTTCGCTGCGAGCCGGCGTCGACGTGCGCCAGGCATGGTTGACAAGGTCTCCGGACATTCACCGCTCCTGTGTTCTCTCGTGGAGGCTCAGGCGAGCGAAGAGACAACCGGGCCCTGCGAGTCGTCGCCCGGCGTGGCTTCCCCCCGGCACGATCATCGCCTTCATCGAGCGTCATCGCCATAACCAAAAGAGTCGGTGTACTTACTGACTGCAATGCGCTATCGGCATAAAGCCGCACTCAGGTTTCCCTCAGACCGCCGCAACGGCACCCGAACGGCCCGTACAAGCAACCGGCACGGGCTCGGGCCAGACTCCCGGTCATTGCGTGTCACCCGCTGATCGGAGCTGAGATCCGATGACCGAACAGACAATTCTTCCTGGCCTCTCCGCCTTCTGGGAGCGGCGGTTCGCGGCCCTCCCGGAGCCGCCGGACCTGCCCTTCACGCCGACGTCAGCCCCGCCCGCCGCCGCCCGAGTCGACCTGGGCGACGAGGTGGAGCCGCAGGTCAGCGCGTTGGCCGGCCTGTTCGCGCTGCTGCGCCGCTGGGCCGGCGCTCAGGATCTCGTCGCCGAGACGCCGGCCGCGCCGGCCAGCGGGTCGGGCTGGCTGCCGGTCCGGGTCCGGCTGCCCGAGGATCCCACCTGGATCGAGCTGCGGGACCTGGTCCGAACGGCGCTCCGGGAAGCCCGCGAGCATGACGCGGAATTGCCCGAAAATCCTCCCGACTATCGGCCGGTGGTATCGATCAGACCCGATCAACTGCCGACCGGTAATCGTGCCGGACTGCGGCTGCTGATCGGCCGCGTCGAGGACCGATCGACCGTCACGGTGTCCGGTCACCCGCACGCCCCGACGATCGCGACGGCGCTCGCCGTCCTGCTCGACCGGGTGCGGGAACGTCCCACGGCGCGGCTGTCCGACCTGCCGCTGCTCGACCCGGCGACCGAACAGCGGGTGGTGCGGGACCCGAACGCCACCGACACCGACTATCCGCGCGAATCGTCGGTGCCCGCCCTGTTCGCCGAGTGGGCCCGGCGGACCCCGGACGCGCCCGCGCTGCGCGACGACGACCGGATCCTCGACTACCGCGAGGTGGACCGCCGGGCCAACCACCTGGCCGCGCGGCTGCTCCGGCTCGGGATCGGCGCCGAGACCCTCGTCGGGATCTGCCTCGCCGACACCACGACCTGGGTGGTCGCCGCGCTGGCGACGCTCCGGGTCGGCGCCGCGTACCTGCCGCTGGACCCCGGATACCCGCCGGAGCGGCTGGCGCTGATGTGCCAGGACGCCGCGCCGGGCGTCATCCTGCACGCCGCCGCGCTGGCCGACCGGCTCCCCGACGACGGCACGCCCCGGATCGCCGTGGACCGGCTGCCCACCGAGGACGGCCCGGCGCAGCCGCCGGCGGTCACGGTCCACCCCGACCAACTCGCGTACGTCATGTACACGTCCGGGTCCACCGGCCGTCCCAAGGGCACCGGCGTCAGCCACCGCAACATCGTCCGGCTGGTCCGCGACACCACCTTCATCGACGTACGCCCCGACGACGTGATGGGGCAGGCCGCCACGATGTCGTTCGACGCGGCCACCCTGGAGGTCTGGGGCGCGCTGCTCAACGGCGCCTGCCTCGCCGACCTGGACATCAACGACGTGATCGTGCCGGACCGGCTGCGGGCGCGGTTGCGCGACACCGGCGTGACGATGATGTTCCTGGCCACCTCGGTGGCCCGGCAGGTGGCGACCGAGGCGCCGGACGCCCTGGCCGCACTGCGCTACCTGACCTTCGGCGGCGAGCAGGCCGACCGAACCGCCGTGGACCGGCTCCGGACCGCCTGCCCGGACACGACGCTGGTCAACGGGTACGGCCCGACCGAGGCGACCACCTACAGCACCACGTACGACTGCGCCCGGCTCACCGCCGCGGACCCGGTCGTGCCGATCGGCGGTCCGGTCGCCAACACCCGGGTGTACGTGTTGGACCGGCTCCTGCAACCAGTGCCGCCCGGGGTGCTGGGCGAACTGTTCATCGGCGGGGACGGGGTGGCCCGCGGCTACCTCGGCCGCCCCGACGCGACGGCCGAGAGGTTCGTGCCCGACCCGTTCGGGCCCCGGGCCGGTGGCCGGCTCTACCGCACCGGCGACGTGGTCCGCCAGCGGCCCGACGGGCTGATCGAGTTCGTCGGCCGGACCGACCACCAGGTGAAGATCCGCGGGTACCGGGTCGAGCCGGGGGAGGTGACCGAGGCGCTGCGCGGCGGCGGGCTGGTCCGCGACGCGATCGTGCGCGCCGACCGGGACGCCGCCGGCGACGCCCGGCTGGTCGCGTACGTCGTGCCGGACGACGGGGTGGGTGTCGAGGCGATCCGGGACCGGGCCCGCGAGCAACTGCCCGACCATCTGGTGCCGGCCGTGTTCGTGGCGCTGCCCCGGCTGCCGCTCAACCGCAACGGCAAGGTGGACATCGCGGCGCTGCCCGCCCCCGACGCCGGAACGACCATCGACGACGACGCCCCGCGCACGCCCACCGAGCGGACGGTGGCCGAGATCTGGCAGGACGTGCTCGGCGTACCGGTACGCCACCGCGCCGACGACTTCTTCGATCTCGGTGGGCGGTCCCTGAAGGCGACCCGGGTCCGTTCCCGGCTGACCGCCGCGATCGGCGCGGAGGTGCCGTTGCGGCTGATCTTCGACCATCCGACGGTGGCCGGGCTGGCCGCCGCGCTGGACGAGATCGGTGGCCCGCCCGCCGAATCCGCCGCACCGACCGTCCCGGCCGCGCTGGACGGGCCGCCCGCCGCCGACCTCGCGGGCCTGCTCGATCAGCTCGAACAGGGTGCCACCCGATGACGGGCGCGCTCACGTCCGACCAGTTGCGCCAGCGCGTGGACGCCCTGCCACCCGAGCGGCGACGGGCGTTCCTCGCGGCGATCCGCGCCGACGGCGACCGATACGGCATCCACCCGCTCACCGCCGCCCAGGAGTGGATGCTGCTGCTGGCCCAGCTCCGACCGGACAGCCCCGCCTACCACGTGCCGTACCGGGTGGACCTACGAGGTGACCTGGACGTGGCCGCGTTGCGCGGCGCGCTCGACGAGATCGTGGCCCGGCACGAGGCGCTGCGGACGGTGTTCGTGCCGCTGGACGGTCAGTCGTACCAGCTGGTGCTGCCGCCGACCGGCCTGCCGCTGGCCGTGGTGGACGTCGCGCCGCAGGAGATCGACGAGTACGCCGCCGCCGAGGCGGTACGCCCGTTCGACCTGGCCCGGGGGCCGCTGGTGCGCGCCACCCTGTGCCGCACCGGACCGGAGGACTTCTCGCTGCTGCTCAGCCTGCACCACGTCGTCTGCGACGGCTGGAGCATGGGTCTGCTCTTCGAGGAGTTGTCGGCGGCGTACGCGGCCCTGCGGGCGGGCCGGGCGGTGGCCCTGCCGGCGGTTCCCCGGGACGTGCCGGCGGCGCTGGCCCAGGACCGGCTGCTCGGTCCGACCGAGGTGGCCCGGCGGCTCGACTGGTGGCGTGCCGCGCTGGCCGGCGCGCCGCCCGGGCTCGACCTGCCCACCGACCGGCCCCGTCCGGCGGAGCTGGAGGACGCCGGCCACGAGATCGAGTTCTCCTGGCCGCGGGCGCTGGCCGACCGGGTCGCCGAGGCGGAACGACGTACCGGCGCGACCCCGTACATGATCTTCGCGGCGGCCTGGGCGGCGCTGCTGCACCGGCGCAGCCAACAGCCGGACCTGCTCATCGCCACCCCGGTGGCGAACCGGCAGACGCTCGACAGCGAGACCGCGGTGGGCTTCTTCGTCAACACGCTGGTGCTGCGCAGCCGGGTCGACGGTGGACTGACCTTCGCCGCGCTGCTGGACCGGCTCCGCGACGCGGCGCTGACCGCGCTGACCGATCCGGTGCCGTTCGACGCCCTGGTGCAGGAGCTGCGCCCGGTCCGCGACCCCGGCCGTCATCCCCTCGCCCAGGTCATGTTCGCCGTCGAGGACGGCTGGGAACAGCGGCTGACGCTGCCCGGGGTGACCGTGCTGGCCAGCGGCGAGACGCACACCGGCACGTCCATGTTCGACCTGACGCTGACCGTCATCGCGCACGAGGGCCGGATCGACGGGCGGATCGAGTACCGGACGCGGCTCTTCGACACCTCCACCGCCCGGGCCCTCGCCGACCAGCTCGACACCCTGCTCATGGCCGCGCTCGCCGCCCCGGACACCCCGGTGGACCGGCTGCCGCTGCTCGATGAGGCCGCCGGGCGGGACCTGGTCGACCGCTGGGCCGCCACCGCGCCCGCGTCACCCGAGCAGCCCACCCTGGGCGAGCTGGTCGCCCGCCAGGCCCGCGAAACCCCCGACGCGGTGGCCGTGGCGTACCGGGATCAGACCGTCACCTACCGGGACCTGGACGCCCGGGCCGACCGCCTGGCCCGGACCCTCGTCGCCCGGGGCGTGCGGGCCGAGACGACCGTCGGCGTCTGCCTGCCCGCCGGCCCGGACTGGGTGGTCACCTTCCTCGCCGTACTCCGCTCGGGTGGGGTCTATCTGCCCCTGGACCCGCAGCTACCGGCGGCCCGGCTGGCGCACCTGCTCGCCGACTCCACCGCCGCCCTGGTGGTCACCACGGCCGACGCGCGGCTCGCGCTGCCCGCCACCGACCTGCCGCTGCTGCACCTCGACGACGCCGCGCCGCCCGACGACGCCGCGCCGCCGGCGGCCGTACACCCCGACGCCGCCGTCTACCTGATCTACACGTCCGGCTCGACCGGGCTGCCCAAGGGCGTCATCGGCACCCACCGAGGGCTGGCCAACCTCGTCGAGGCGCAGGCCCGGCTGGTCGGCGTCCAGGCCGGCGACCGGGTCCTGCAGTTCCACTCGATCGGGTTCGACGTCGCGCTGTCCGATGTGGTCACCACGCTCACCGTCGGCGCGACCCTGCGCCTGCTCGGCCCGGACGAGCGCACGCCCGGCCCCGACCTGGCCGCCGCGCTCGTCCGGCACCGCGTCACGGTCGCCGACCTGCCACCGGTGGTCCTCGACGCGCTGGACCCCGCGGCCGTCCCCGACCTGCGGGTACTCACCGTGGGTGGGGAACCCTGCGCGCCGGACGTCGCCGCCGCCTGGTCGCGCGGCCGGCTCCTGATCAACGGGTACGGCCCCACCGAGGCCACCGTCACCGCCACCGCCGCCCGCTGCGCGGCCAGCGACACCGAGCTGCCGATCGGCCGACCGTTGACCGGGGTACGCGCCTACGTCCTCGACACCGAGCTGCGGCCGGTGCCGCCCGGAGTGCCCGGCGAGCTGCACCTCGGCGGGGTCGGGGTGGCCCGCGGCTACCACGGCGACGCCGCGCTCACCGCCGGCCGATTCCTGCCCGACCCGTACGCGCCGACGCCGGGGGCCCGGATGTACGCCACCGGCGACCTGGTCCGCTGGCGTGCCGACGGGCAACTCGTCTTCCTCGGCCGGGCGGACAACCAAGTCAAGATCAACGGCTACCGGATCGAGCTGGGCGAGGTGGAGGCCCACCTGCGGCAGTACCCGGGCGTGCGCCGGGCCGCCGCCGTGGTGCGGACCGACTCGCCGGGCGGCCGGCGACTCGTCGGCTACCTCGTCGGCGACGGGTTGGCGGTGGACGAGCTACGCCAGAGCCTGCTCCGGCGCCTGCCCCGCTACCTCGTGCCGAGCGCCTTCGTGGTGGTGCCCGACCTGCCGGTCACGTCCAGCGGCAAACTCGACCCGTCCCGCCTGCCCGCGCCCGCCGTGGCCCGCGCCGACCTCGGCGCCGCGTACGTGGCCCCCGACGGTGCCGTCGAACGGGCCATCGCCGACACCTGGCGGCAGGTGCTCGGGCTGGACGACGTCGGGGCGGACGACAACTTCTTCGACCTCGGCGGCACGTCCCTGCTGCTGGCGCGGGTGCAGACCCGACTCGCCGACCGGCTGGGCCGACCGGTTCCCGCGGTGGAACTGTTCCGCTACCCGACCGTCGCGCAACTGGCCCGCTTCCTCGACGGCGGTTCCGCGCCGACGCCGACGCCGACGCCGACGCCGACCGGCGGCCGGCGACGAGACGAACGCAAGCAGGCACTGGCCGACCGGGCCCGTCGGGCCCGCCCGGTGCCGGCGGGGGAGGGACGATCGTGAGCGACCAGGAGACCGGACTGGAGATCGCCATCGTCGGGATGGCCGGCCGCTTCCCGGGCGCGGCCGACGTCGACGAACTGTGGCAGCGGGTCCTCGCCGGCCAGGAGACCATCACCCGGTTCACGGACGCGGAGCTGGCCGCCGCCGGGCTCAGCGAGCAGGAGCGGCGGCACCCCGACCACGTGCCGGCGCACGGCGCGCTGGCCGACGTCGACCGCTTCGACGCCGCCTTCTTCGGCTACTCGCCCCGCGACGCCCGGCTGCTCGACCCGCAACAGCGGCTCTTCCTCCAGACGGCCTGGACCGCCCTGGAACGCGCCGGTCACCTCGCCGGGAACCCCGACCGGCTGGTCGGCGTGTACGCCGCCGCGGCGGCCAGCGGCTACCTCCTGCACCACCTGTTCCGCAATCCGCGACTCGGCTCGGTCTCCGAGTACGAGCTGATGCTCGCCAACGACAAGGACTCGCTGCCCACCCGGGTGGCGTACCACCTGGACCTGCGCGGACCCGCCGTCGCGGTGCAGACGGCGTGCTCGTCGTCGCTGGTCGCCGTGCACCTCGCCGTGCAGGCGCTGCTGGCCCGCGAGTGTGACGTCGCCCTCGCCGGCGCGGCGCACGTCCTGCTGCCCAGCGGCACCGGCTACCGCCACGAGGCCGGTGGCATCATGTCCCGCGACGGGCACTGCCGGCCCTTCGACGTCCGGGCCACCGGAACCGTGGGGGGTGACGGCGCCGCCGTGGTCGTCCTGCGCCGGCTGGCGGACGCCCGCGCCGACGGCGACCCGGTGTACGCGGTCATCCGCGGCTCTGCCATCAACAACGACGGCCGGGTGAAGGTCGGCTTCACCGCGCCCGGGGTGGACGGCCAGGTGGCCGCGATCCGGGCCGCCCAGGAGGTGGCCGAGGTCGACGCCGCCACGATCGGTTACGTCGAGGCGCACGGCACCGGCACCGAGCTGGGCGACCAGATCGAGCTACGCGCGCTGACCGAGGCGTTCGGGGCTGCGACGGGCGGCCGGTGTGCCCTCGGCTCGATCAAATCGATCGTCGGTCACCTCGACGTCGCCGCCGGCGTCACCGGGCTGATCAAGGCCACGCTGGCACTGCACCACCGGGTGGTGCCGCCCAGTCCGTACTGCACCGAGCCGCACCCCGAGCTGGCCGGCGGGCCGTTCCGGGTGCCCACCACCGCGCAGCCCTGGCCCGACCTGGGTACTCCACCCCGCGCGGCGGTCAGCTCCTTCGGCATCGGGGGCACCAACGCGCACGTCGTGCTCCAGGCCGCCGAACCGGCGGAACACCTCCCCGACGACGAGGAGCGGCCGGCGCAGGTGCTGGTGCTCTCCGCGCGGGACGCCGACGCGCTCGACGAGGCCCGTACCCGGCTCGCCACCCACCTCGACGCGAACCCGGACCTGCCGTTGGCCGACGTCGCGTACACCCTGGCCCACACCCGACGGACGTTCGGCCACCGGCTGGTCACCGTCGCCCGGGACGCCCGCACCGCCGCCGCCCGGCTCGCCGACCGCGACCCGTCGCTGGTCCGCACCGGCGTCGCCACCGGTACGCCGGCCGGGGTGGCGCTGCTCTTCCCCGGCCAAGGCGCGCAGTACCCGGGCATGGGCCGCACCCTGTACCGCACCGAACCGGTCTACCGGGCGGCCTTCGACCGCTGCGCCGAGCTGCTGCGCCCGCACCTCGACGTGGACCTGCGCACGCTGCTCTGTCCACCCGGCGAGCCGGTCCCCGCCGCACCGGAGCTGGACGAGACCCGACTCACCCAACCGGCCCTGTTCGCCGTCGAGTACGCCCTCGCCGAACTGCTGCGCCACCGTGGCGTACGCCCCGTCGCGATGGCCGGACACAGCCTCGGCGAGTACGTGGCCGCCTGCCTGGCCGGCGTCTTCACGCTGCCCGACGCGCTCGCCACCGTCGCCGTACGCGGCCGACTCATGCAGGCACAGGCGCCCGGGTCGATGCTCTCGGTGGCGCTCGGCGTCGACGAGGTCACGGCGCTGCTCCCCGCCGGCGTGGAGGTGGCCGCCGCCAACGCGCCGCGCCTCGTCACCGTCTCCGGCGCGACGGCCGCCGTCGCCGCGTTCGCCGCCGACCTGCGGGGGCGCGGGGTCGCCTGCCGGGAGGTGCGCACCTCGCACGCGTTCCACTCGGCCCTGATGGAGCCCGCCCTGGCCGGCTTCGCCGCGCACCTGCGCGAGATCCCACTGCGCTCGCCCACCGTGCCCGTGGTGTCCAATGTGACGGGTCGCTGGCTCACCGACGACGAGGCCACCGACCCCGACTACTGGGTGCGGCAGCTCCGCCGTCCGGTCAACTTCACCGCCGCGGCCGAGCTGCTGCTGGGCGAGCGGTACGCGTTGCTGGAGGCCGGTCCGGGCCGCACCCTGGCCACCCTCGTTCGGCAGCACCCAGCGGCCCGCGGGGCGACGGTGCTGACCAGCCTGCCGGCCGACCGCACCCCGGCCGGGGAGGACGACGCCGTCGCGCTGGCCGTCGGCCGGCTGTGGCTCGCCGGGGTACCCGTCGACCGGCCCACCGGACGACGGCGGGTGCCCCTGCCCACGTACCCGTTCGCGCGCGAGCGGCACTGGGTCGACGCGTACCGGCCGGGTCCGGTCACGGTCGACGAGGAGGCGCCCGATGCCGCCGCCCCGCCACCGACCGCCCCGGCCGTCGCCACCGTGCCGACCGATGAGCCGTACGAGGTGGTGCGGCGGATCTGGGTGGACCTGCTCGGGGTGGACGAGATCGGCCCCGACGACGACTTCTTCGAGCTGGGCGGCCACTCGCTGCTCGGCACCCGCGTGGTGGCGCGACTGCGCGACGCGTTCGGCGTCGACCTGCCGCCGGCCGCGATCTTCGAGTCACCCACCCCCGCCGCGCTGGCGCGTACCGTCGCCGACCTGGCCCGGCCCGCTCCCGCCGTGCCGGACGGCGACCTCACCGACCTGCTCGCGGAGATCCGGGCGCTCTCGCCGGAGAGTCTCGCCCGCGAGCTGCACCTGGCCCGACACGAGGAAGGCAATTCCAATGGCTGACGAACACCGCGTGGTGGTCAACGACGAGGAGCAGTACGCCCTGTGGCCCCGGCACAAGGAGGCGCCGCACGGGTGGCGGGACGCCGGCTGCGCCGGTAGCCGCGAGGAGTGCCTGGACTTCGTCACGCGCACCTGGACCGACATGCGCCCCCGCAGCGTCCGCGAACACCTCGCCGCCGGCTGACCGGCCGGCCACCGCCTCGCCGGCAGAAGTCGGCAGCCCGGCAGGCGGTGGCCCGGCAGGGGAGGGTAGGGGTGCACTGTGCTGCCTGTCGAGCTGCCCCGATTCTGGGGCAGTGCAACAGGCTCGGGTCCGTCCCGGAAGTGGGGCAGCTTGACAGGGTCGGGTCCTGCCCGGGAGGGGGCAGCGCAACAGGCTCGGGTCCGTCCCGGAAGTGGGGCAGCTTGACAGGGTCGGGTCCTGCCCGGGAGGGGGCAGCGCAACAGGCTCGGGTCCGTCCCGGAAGTGGGGCAGCTCGACAGGGTCGGGTCCCGCCCGGGAGGGGGCAGCGCAACAGGCTCGGGTCCGTCCCGGAAGTGGGGCAGCTCGACAGGGTCGGGTCCTGCCCGGAAGGGGGCAGTGCAACAGGGTTGGATCCCGCCCCAGAATTGGGGCAGCTCGACAGCGTCGCTGGATGGGTACGGACACCCGGCACGCGCGGCACCGCGGCCAGCCCGGACACTCGCAACGTCGAGCTGTCAATGTAGCGTTGACACGATGACGACGCCGTTGGCCGGCCTGGCCGAGGTGCGCGCCGCTCGTGCCCGTCTGGACGAGCGGGAGGCCGCGCTGATCGACCGGGCCCGCCACGACGGCGCGACCTGGGCGCAGATCGCGACCGCGCTGGGCCTCGGCAGCCGGCAGGCCGCCGAGCAACGCCGGCAGCGCCTGGCGGTGGCGCGACGTGCGCGGCGGCAGGAGTTGGACCGGGGCTACCCGCGGCAGATCGCCGCGTTGCGAGCCACGGTGGCCGACCTGGGACGCTGGATCGCGACGGACCGGCGGTGGGACTCCCGCTTCCGCCGGGCGGCACTCGTGCGGAGCACCGTGGACGCCGCCCTGGACGCCGACCCGGGGTCGCTCTACGCCCTGGTCCTGCACCTGCGGACCGACCTCGACGATGCGGGGGACCGGCTGCCGCCGCCGGTGCGGGCGGTGGCGGCGACGATGACGATCGCACTGTCAACACAAGATTGACATCCACCCACGGCATTGCCCGAGCCTGACTCAAGAATCAGGATGTGAGTCAACCCGACTCAACCTGGGAGGGCTCATGCGGCGTAACGCGGGTCTGTTCGTGGCGATCTCGCTCCTGTCCGGCTTCGGCAGCAGCGCCATGGCCCTCGTCTCCGGCATCTGGATCCTGGACCTCAGCGGCTCCACCGGCCTGGCTGCCCTCGCCGGACTCTGCGTGTACGCTCCGGTGCTCGCCGGTCCGTGGCTGGGTGGATTGCTCGATCCGGCATCGCGGCGACCACTGGTGATCGCCGTCAACCTCGTGCTGGCAGGCGCGCTGCTGGCACTCCTCGCCGTGCGTGGCCCCGGGCAGACGTGGATCATCTTCGCCGTTTCGTGCGCCTACGGCGTCAGCTACGTGCTCATCGACGCGGGAGAGACCGCGCTGCTGCCGTCGGCGCTGTCGGCGGCCGAACTCGGTGCCGTCAACGGGTGGCGGTCCAGCGCCCAGGAGGGCATGAAGCTCGTCGCGCCGCTGGCCGGCGCGGGCCTCTACGGCTGGCAGGGCGGCCACGCGGTCGCCGTGCTGAGCGCGGTGATGCCGATCCTGGTCGCCGTCCTCTACCTGGCGGTCCGCCTGAACCGCACGCCACCCGAGCGACTGACGCGGCGGGACCGTGGGCTCCGCGACGGACTGTCGGTCGTGGCCGGACAGCGGTCCATCCGTGTCCCGGTCCTGCTCGCCGGAGTGTCGATCGCCATGTCCGGCTTCGTGACCGCCGCCCTCTACACGATCGTCGTGACGGACCTGCGCCTGCCGACGACCTTCCTCGGGCTGCTGGCCAGTGCCCAGGGCGCCGGGTCCGTCCTGGGTGGAATCGTGGTCGGCCGGCTCCTCACCCGACGGGGCCCGGTTCCCGTCGGGCTCGCCGGAACGGTGCTGTTCGCCGTGAGCTGTCTCGCACGCTGCCTGCCCTGGTGGCAGGCGACCGTGGCGGGTGCGGTCGTCGCCGGCGTCGGGCTGCCGTGGACCCTTGTCGCGGCGGTCACCGCCGTGCAGACGCACACCCCGACGGCGCTGCTCGGCCGGGTCGCCGCGACGGCCAACACCGCGATGTTCGGGCCACTCGTCCTGACGATCCCGCTCGGGTCCGTCGCCGTCCACCTGGGCGGTCGCCCACCTGTCATCGCCGCCACCGCGCTCTGCCTGACCGCCGCAGCGGCCGCCGCTCGTGATCGTTGGCCGCTCGGCAACACGACACGCCGGAGACACCACCGCCCAGCAACCAGCGATCACCACCGACAGCCGTCCCCGACGCGTTGACCAGGGTCAGCCGTCGAGGTCACCGACCGGGTGGGTGGCCTGGAAGGCGAGTCGCCGGTCCGCGTCGGCGGCGATCCGGTCGAGGACGTCGTCCAGCTCGATGAACGCCGACCACTTCTCGCGACCGGTCGCCTCGGCCAGGCGGTCGACGAGCAGATCCTCCAGGTCGGTGACCCGCTTGCCCTTCCAGACCTTGTCGGCGACGCTGACCAGCAGGTCGTCGACACCGATGTCGTCCCGGTGCCACGAGGCGTGGGTGCGCGCGAAGCGGGCCAGTGGGGCGGCGACGCCGTGCTCCAGCAGGAGGTCGTAACCGGCGGGCTCGTGGGCCGAGCCCGGCCCGGACAGCTCGTCGGGGTGCCGGATCTTGCCGATGTCGTGGGTGGCGGCACCGAACAGCACCGCCGAGCGGTCGACCGGCAGCTGCGGGAACCGTTGCGCCACCGCGTCCGTGAGCTGCGCGGCGACATCGTGGACGGCACGCAGGTGTGCGGCCAGACGCGGTGGCGCGTGCAGCGTCTCCAGCATCGCCACCACCTGGTCGGGCAGGGGGCGCAGGACCGGGTCGCCGGGTTCGGTCAGGGCGCGGCGCAGCGCAGCGGAGATCACCGTGCCAAGGGTACGACGGGATCGCCGGGTGTCGAGATCTCCGCAGCCCACGAGTCGCTGTGCCACCAGATTCGGGCGCGGACCGACCTGGCGGCGTTCACGGCGGCGGTGGAGCGCCTCGGCCGGCCCGTGTCGCACACCATGGGCCGGGCCGTCTTCACCGACGAGGCCGGCAAGAGCGCCTCGGTGACCGTCGAACTGACCGGCCGGGACGGTCGGACCACGACGCTCAAGCTGCGCCTGGAGTCGGAGACCGGCTGGCAGGTGTGCAACGACGACCTCGTCGGCTGACCGGCGCGTCACTCCTCGGCGAGGTCGTCGGGGGACTCCAGGGCGCCCTTCACCGCCTGGAGGAAGGCGACCGCCTCGCGTCCGTTGACCACCCGATGGTCGTAGACGGCGCTCAGGTTGACGAACCGGCGGGTCACCACCTGACCGTCCGCGTCCAACGCCAGCTCGTCCTGGGTGCCGCCGATCGCCACCACGCAGGTCTGGCCGGGAAAGACGATCGGCCCGGCGAGCACCACGTCGGGATCGGTGTGCAGGGACACGACGATGGTCCCGCCGGCCAGCTCGCCGGCCCGGAAGCCCTCGCCGCCGGCCCGGCTGCGGAAGTCCATCAGCGTCTCGGCGATCTCCGCGCAGGTCAGCTCCTCGACGTCGCGGACCACCGGGATGAACAGGCCCGTACCGACGTCGATGGTGACGCCGACGTGCGCCGCCTCGGCCAGTCGTACGCTGCTGCCGTCGCCGGGGGAGGCGAAGAGCAACGGGTGGTCCTCGCGCAACCCGCCGATCGCCTTGACCAGCAGTTCCGGCAGGCCGACCAGGGTGCGGGTGGCGCGGGTGAGCTGCCGGGCCACCGCGAGGGCGGCGTCGGCCCGTACCTTGATCACGGCGAGCGCCGCCGGCACCTCCCGGTGCGACTCGGTGACCACGGCGGCCACCGCGCGCTGGGCGCGGGACAGCGCGTGGACCGGGCGCGGGTCGTCCGGCTCCGGACCGTCGCCGGCCGCCAGCGCGGCGGCCGCGGCCACCACCACCGGCTCGGTCGCGGCCGGGGGCGCCGCCGACCGGTCGGCCAGCAGGCGTTCCACGTCGGTACGCCGCACGACCGCCTTACCGAGCGCGCGCAGCTCGTCGTCGTCGAGGCCGTGCGCGGCGGCGAGTTCCCGGGCCGAGTCGGTGAGGACGGGTCCACCCGGTCGTACGTCGGGCGGCGGGCCGGCCGGGGTGACCGTCGCGGTGAGGAACCGTTGCCGGGCCTCCTCGCTGTCGAAGACGTGCCCGATGACGTCGCCGGGGGCGCACTCCTGGTTGACCTCGACGAGCCGGTGCAGCACCCCGTCGCCGTCGCTGAGCAGTTCCTCGGCCGCCTTCGAGGTCTCCACCTCGGCGATCGGTTCGCCGGCGCGTACCTGCTCGCCGTCGCCGGCCAGCCAGTCGAGCAGGACGTACGTCGTGTCGTTGTTGTTGAGTTTGGGGACGACCAGGTCAGTCACCACTGACGACCTCCTTCACGGCCTGGTGGATGTCGGTGTCCTGCACCAGCACGGTGCGTTCGAGGTGCGCGGCGGTCGGGATGACGCTGTCCGCGGAGTGCACGAGGCGTACCGGCGCGTGGAGCGACCCCCAGAGCCGCCGGTGCACGGCCTGCGCCAGTTCGGCGCCCCAGGTGCCGCCGGCGGTGCTCTCCTCGGCCACCACCACCCGCCCGGCCCGGGCGATCGGTGGCAGCAGGGTGTCCACGTCAAGCGGCCACAGCCGCGACGGCACCAGCACCTGGCAGACGACGTCGTCGCGCAGCAGCAGCTCCCGGGCCACCGACACGGCCCGGGCGGCCAACCCGCCGGGTACCACGAGTACGCAGTCGGCCTGCTCCTCCTCGTCCACCCGGATCCGGGCGACGTCGCCGTCCGGGCCGATCAGGTCGTAGCGGAACAGCTCGTCCACCACGCCGTCGGCGTACATCCGGGTGGTGTAGAGGACCTTGTCCTCGAAGAGCAGCCCGGGCCGGCCGGTGGCGAGCATCCCCGCGAGGACCGCCCGGTTGTCGTGGAACGGCGACACCTCGTGCACGCTCAGGCCGGGGATGCCGATGAAGTGCTTCAGCGGGCTCTGGCTGTGCGTCGGGCCGTACCCGCGGTTGCCGCCGCTGGGGCAGCGCACCACCAGCCGCATCGGCACCCGCCGGCCGTACATGGCGGTGGACTTGCTGGCGAAGTTGAGGATCTGGTCGAACGCCAGCGCCACGAAGTCACTGAACATGATCTCGACGATGGCGCCCTGACCGGCCAGCGCCAGTCCACCGGCCACGCCGACGATCCCGCCCTCGCTCAGCGGGGTGGACAACACCCGCTCCGGCCAGCGCTCGGACAGACCCCGGGTCACCTTGAACGCCCCGCCGTACGGGTCGACGAGGTCCTCCCCGAGCACGGTCAGCGTGGCATCCTCGGCCAGCAGCGCGTGCAGGGCCTGGTTGAGGTTCTCCACCACCCGCTCAGCCACGGTTCTCCTCCGTCCAGCGGCTCGCCGGCCGGCCGGCCACGTCGGCGACCACCTGGGCCACGTACGCCCGTTGGCGCTCGTCGTGCGCGTCGAACTGCTCCGGGTACGCCTGCGCGTACCGCGCGTACCAGTCGTACGCCCGCGCGTGCGCGATCTCCTCGGGGCGACGGCTGTCGTCCCCCTTGCTGTGCGGTCCCACCCGGTGGGTGAGCAGTTCCACCACGTACGGCGTGGACCGCTCGCGGACCCGGCGCAGCACCGGCGTCAGCGCGGCGCGGACCACCTCGGTGTCGGTGGAGGTGACCCGGAGCTGGTCCACCCCGAACGCCCGGGCCCGGCCGCCGATGCTGCCGGCGAGCTGCGCGGTGGTCGGCGTGGACTGGGCGATGCCGTTGTTCTCCACCACCAGCACCAGCGGCAGGCCCCACAGCGCGGCCATGTTCAGCGCCTCGTAGACGGCGCCCTCGCCCCAGGTGCCGTCGCCCAGGTAGACCAGCGCCAGCCGGCCGGGTTCGGTGCGCTTGAGGTGCAGCGCCACCCCGGCGGCCACCGGCGCGCTCTCGCCCTGCACCCCGGTCGACAGGTAGCGGTCCCGCAGGATGTGCTGGCTGCCGCCGACGCCGTGGCACACCGCGCCCTCGCGGCCCATCACCTCGGCGAGCAGGCCGTGCGGGTCGGCGAACCGGGCCAGGTAGTGGCCGTGGCCCCGGTGGTTGCTGAACACGAAGTCGCCGTCGTCGAGCAGCGGGCGCAGCGCCACCGGCACGTACTCCTGGCCCAGGCAGGTGTGCGTGGTGCCGTGCAGCTCGCCGCGTCCGAACATGTCCAGCAGGGCCAGCTCGAAGTGGCGGATGAGCAGCAGCAGGTCGAGATCGTCGTCGGCGAGCCGGGTCGGCGCGCTCGGCGGCGCCTCGACGTGGGTGGCGGTCACCGTGCTGCCCCGTCCAGTTCGCCGGCGACCAGGTCGACCAGCTCACCGACGGCGGTCACCGCCAGGTACGCCCGCAGGTCCAGCCGTACGCCGAGGTCGTCCTCCAGCGCGGAGAGCAGCCGCAGCGCCTCCAGGCTGGTCCAGTGGGCCAGCGACGCGAACCGGACGTCGGGCGAGATCTCCTCGGCCGGTACGTCCGCGACCTGCTCGATGAGGCCCGCGACGGTGGTGAACAGGTCAGGCACGGATGTCTCCCTCCTCCAGGGCGATCCACGCCGGCAGCAGCCGGGGCGGGGGGTGCAGCGGCAGCACGTGCCGGGTGGTCCCGTCCTCGACGGCGGCCACGGTGAAGCCGGCGGACGGCCAGACGGCCCCGCCGGGCTTGTTGCGGGCGGTGGGCCGGAACAGCGCCTCCAGCCGGGTCGCGCCGGCCGAGCGGGCCAGCTCGGCGACCCGGTGCAGCGCGGCCTGCTCGACGCCCCGGGAGAAGACCCGGCAGCTCAGCACGAAGTTCTCGATCACCCAGGCGTCCGGGTCGGTCCGGTCCAGCCACAGGCCGCCCACCAGACCTTCGGCGCCGAACCGGTCGGCCACCTCGACGGTGAGCACCGAGTGGTCGGGGGAGTCGGCGCGCGTTCGGGTCTGCGCCTCGGTGTGCGCCCGCTCGGCCATGGTGAACTGGTTGGTACGCAGTCCGAGCTGCGCGACCCGGGGCAGGGTGTGCGCGTCGACCTCCCGGACGCTGACCCGCAACTTCAGCTCGTGCAGGTAGTCGGCCGCCGAGTCGAAGGTGGCGGCGAAGCGTTCCCGCCCGGCCCGCGCCCGGTACAGCTCGGTGCGTTCCCGGTCGGTGGCGCCGGTGGCCAGCACGGTGAAGTGCCCCTCGGCGAGCAGTTTCGTGGAGAAACCGGCCGGGTCGCCGGCCAGCTCCACCACCCGTACGCTGGGCAGCTCGTGGCGTACCAGCTCGCACTCGAACGGGCTGTCGTCGGCGAACACGACGGCGTCCAGGCCCAGGTTCAGGCCGGTGGCGAGCTGGCGCAGGTTCTCGTCCTTGCGCCCCCAGTTCACCGCCTGCGCGACGAAGTCGTCGGCGCGCAGCAGCAGGTCCGGGTGCTGCGCGAACGCCTCGGTCACCAGGTCCGGGTCGTTCTTGCTGCACACCGCGAGCAGCACGCCCTGCCGGCGCAGCGCCAAGGCGCGACGTTGCACGTCCCGGTGGCAGTTGCCCGGGTAGTCGGTGCCCAGCCGGATGCCGGTGAGCCCGTCGTCGCCGAGCACGCCCGCCCAGAGCGTGTTGTCCAGGTCCAGCGCGAGCACCTTCGCCGTCCGGCCGAGGACCGCGCGGCAGAAGGTGGCTGCCTCGTGCGCGTACCGGCGTTCCACGGTGGGCGTCCACGCCATGCTGGCGAACCGGTACAGGCGCTCGTCGCGCACCGGACCGTCGTGGTCGACCAGCAGCGTCTCCAGGTCCAGCGTGTACGTGGTGTCCCGCCCGCCCAGCTCCAGGAGCTGCGCGTTCAGCTCCCGCCAGACGCGGCCCAGCTCGGCCCGGCCCCGGAAGCTGACCAGACTGCGGTGCTCCAACGGGGACAGCGGCACGGTGTGCAGCAGGACCGCGCCGTCGGTGCGGGCGGCGTACCCGCGCAGCGCGGCGGTGAGCACGGCGGTCCGCTCGCGCAGCACGTCGGCGAGGCCGGCCAGGTCGCCGGGGTCCCACTCGGTGGGCAGGAACCAGCCGTCGTGCAGCAGGCAGAGCGTGACGTCCGGCCGGAACTCGGCGAGTGTCGAGCCGGGGTCGCTGAGGTCGAGCACGAGCTGGTCGAAGCCGGAGACGTGGATTTCGGCGGCGATGCCGATCCGCAGCAGCGCCACCCGCAGCAGCGGTTCCAGCGTGCCCGGGGTGAACGTGCCGGTGACCGCGACCCGCAGCGGGCGCAGCGGGAAGTCGGGGCTGGCCAGCTTCTCGGCGGGCACGTCGGCGAGCAGTCGGCCGGCGGACGCGACGGTGGTGACCGCCGCGTCGTCCAGGTGGACCAGGCCGGACGCCAGCTCCGGGTCGACGGCCGCGCCTGGTCGGCGCAGCCGGCGGATCCGGTGCAGGACCTCCTCGACTCTCATGGTCGGTGTTCCTTCCCGTGGGTGGGGTGCGGCCGGTCAGACCCGCAGCAGCGTGCAGACCCAGTGCATGCCGCTGCCGGTGCTGGTCAGGGCGACCAGGTCGCCGGTGGTCACCTCGCCGCTGTCGAGGTGGTGCTCCAGGCCGATGAGCTGGTCGGCGCAGCCGATGTGGCCGTGCGCGAGGGCCAGCTCGACGTTCGTCCGTTCCAGGTCGACGCCGAGGTCCTTGGCCAGCTCGGCGAACTGCCGGGCGTTGTCGTGGAAGTGCACGAACCGGCGGACGTCGGCGAGCGTGACGCCGGCCCGGCCGCAGGCCGTCTCGACCACCTGCCGGTTGCGCTCGCGGATGGTCGCCACGAACCGGAACATCCGCCGGACGTCCCCGGCGAAGAACTCGTTGAGCCGGTCGGCCGGGTCACCGACGCGGGGAGTGCCGGCGTCCGGCGTGAACGGCTGGGCGGCGCCACCGACGGGCATCCGCATGAAACCCGCGTACCGGCCGTCGGTGATCGTCTCGGTGGCCAGCCAGCGGCACCGGTCGTGGTCGCGGACCAGCACGGCCGCCGCCGCGCCGTCGGAGAAGACGCTGGTGTTCACCTCCATCCGGTTCCAGTACGGCTCGCACACCCGGTTCGCGCCGATCACCAGCGCCGTGCGGTAGTCGGGATGGGTGGCGAACCGCCCGGCCACCGTGTCGAACGCGGCCACCCCGCCGCCGCACGCCTGGTTGAGCAGCACCGCCTCGGCCCGGTGTGCGCCCAGGCGGGCCTGGGTGTGCGCGGCCGGATCCCAGTAGAGGTATTCGGCCAGGTCGGGGACGGCGAGCACGACGAGGTCCACGTCGGCGGCGGACAGCCCGGCCCGGTCCAGCGCCGTGCCGCCGGCCACCACCGCCAGGTCGGTCACCCCCACGCCGGGCCCGGCCCGGTGGAAGGTCCGGTACTCCCAGGACCGCAGACGATCAAGATCCTTGGTGTACGCGGCCGCGGCCGCCGCCACGTCGACCGGCTCGCCGAGGACGTGCGCCAGGGCGGCCACCCCGACACCGACCGGAGGCGCGCTCATCGCCGTACCCCCGTGGTCCGGTCGTCGCTCGCGTGGGCGGCGTGCAGCCGGACCCGTGGGTCGGCGGACGCGACACCGTCCAGCTCGGACAGGAAGCGCCGGGCGGTGCCGTTGCGGCCCGTGTCGGTCCAGCGGACCAGCACCTCTCCCGCGCCGGCCGCGCCGGCCCGGCGGGTCAGCTCCCGCAGCACGCTCGCCTCGACGCCCTTGCCCAGCACCGGGCAGGAGAGCGAGAAGACGTCGACCGTCCAGCGGCTGTCGGCCCGGTCCAGCGCGACGAGACCCGAGGTGCCGTAGTCGCCCAACCGGTCGCGTACCCGGATCGCCAGCAGGTCGGCGGCCCGCTGCGCCAACGCGGCGGCCGGTGGGGCCGGGGCGAGGGCGAAGTCGTGCGCCCGGGCGACCACCTCGGCGACCTCGGCGACGCCCTCGGCGGCCACCGGCCGGTAGTCGACCTGGACGTCCAGGCCGGCCACGAAGTCGTCCAGGGACAGCTCGACGGGCGCGGCGGTGGGTCGGGACGTGCCGCCGGTCCACCGGCGCTCCGGCAGCCGGTCGGTCAGTCCCGCCGCCCGCAGCTCGTCCGACCAGGCCGCCGGGTCGGCCCCGAGCGGCACGCGCCGCGGTGGCCCGTCGCCTCCCGGCGGCTGCGCGCCGAGGCCGGTCAGGACGAGCTGGGCCGGTACGACGTCCAGCTCGGCGGCGATCTCCGCGAGCTGGTCGGCCGGCGGCCGGTCGTCGGTGACCCAGCCGTCGAGCACGCTCAGCAGGTCGACGGCGTCGCCGTTCGACCACCAGTCGTCGCCGGTGGCCCGCAGCGCCACCCGTACGCCGGTGGCGCGCAGCTCGCGCAGCGCCGGCAGCAGGTGCGCCGCGCCGGTCAGCCCGTCCGCGTCGACGACCAGCGCCCGGCAGCCCGTGCCGAACCCGGTGCCGACCAGCGCGGCGGCGGTCGCCCCGAGCCGGGCGAACACCTCCTCGGTGTACGGCACCTTGGCGAGGCGGAACAGCACCGGGTGGTACGCGTGCTCGTCGCCGACGGCGCGTACCGCCTCGTCGGCGTCGACGAGCAGCACCCCCGGGTCGCCGGCCAACCGGTCGCGCAGGCGTTGCCGTACGACGGTGGCGCTGGCGGCCACCCCGTCGGCGTGCATCGCGTCGGCCGGCCCGGCCGGACGGTCGGTGGGGACGGCCGGCAGCACGTACACCAGGAGGGCGCCGTGCCGGCGCGCGGCGGTGACGGCCGCCTCGGCCCCGGCCAGCAGCTCCGCCGCCCAGTCGTCGCCGGCGGGGCCGGGCTCACCGGCCTCCTCGAGGCGTTGCGCCACCACCAGCACGTCCGGCCGGACGTCGGCGAGGAAGCCGTCGGTGGCCAGGCACTGCTGCACGACCTGCTGGAACGGGCCGACGGTGAGCGTGGCGGCCAGGCCGGCGTCGTGCAGGCCGAGGCCCAGGTACGGCACCAGCGGGTCCACCGTGTAGCTGGCCAGCAGGGCGACGCGCAGCGCCGGGGTCGGCCGCCGGCGGGTGAGCGCCTGCCAGCGGCTGCGCCGGGCGAACAGGACGCCGCTCATCGCGTCTCCGTTCCCTTGGCCCGCAGCACGGTCCGTAGCTCGCCGACGCTGCGCACGTCGCGGATCTCGTCGAAGGCGAAGGAGAGCCCGTAGACCTCCTCCAGGGTCACCACCAGTTGCAGGTGGCGCAGGCTGGTCCAGGTGCCGATGGTCTCCGGCCCGGACTCGTCGGTCACCTCGGCCGGATCCACCTCCAGAACCCCGGCCACCACCTCGGTCAGCGTCACTTCGCCACCACCGCGCGGTCGTCGGTCAGCTCGTCGGTGCCGGTCGGCGACGGCAGCGGGGCCGGCGGGTCGGTCGGCTCGTCGTAGTCGGGCAGGTCGACCTCCATCCGGCGGACGCTCGGCGAGAAGAACCCGGCCGCCGCGACGCCGATGCCGAACACCCCGACGATCACGAAGATCAGGCCCATCCCGGCGCCCGGTCCGCTGCCCACCAGCCACCCGAAGTACGGCACACCGGGGCCGCCCTCGCGCATCATCGGCTCGAACCAGCGGTCCGCGGCGATACCCGCCAGGGCGGTGCCGCCGGGGTACGCCAGGTCCTCGATGAACTGGCGGGCGGCGAAGACCCGGCCCTGGTGGGACGGCTCGACCTTCTCCTGCCACACCGACTGGGCGTACCCGTCGATGAACGGGATGGACAGGTGCAGGAAGAGCAGCGCCACGGACCAGACGATGATGCTGTCCCCGACGCCGTAGACGATCCGGCCGAGCACGCTGAAGACCAGGATGGCGATGAGCATCCGGCGGATCTTGTGGCGGGTGTTGGGCAGCAGCCCGAGCAGCAGCGCGCCGGCCACCCCGCCCACCGCGCCGATGGTCTGCACCAGACCGACCGCGTTGGTGCTGCTGTCGGTGCGGGCCAGGATCTGCGGCACCAGCAGGGCGAAGCCGACCGCGGCGAGCACGTTGATGGCGAACATGATCGCCTCCAGCCCGGTGAAGGCCCGGCTGGTCAGGATGTAGCGGAAGCCGTAGATCGTGTCGTACCAGAAGCCGCCCTCCTCCGGCTGCGTCGAGCGCGGCACGGGTGGGAGCTGCACCAGCAGCACCGCGCCGATCGCCACCACGTAGGACAGCGCGTCGATGAGCAGGATGACCTTGATGTCCATCAGGCCGAGCAGCGCGGCGGCGAAGCCGGGCGCGAAGATCACCGGGATGGTCCGGACCGCGAACATCATCGCGTTGGCCCTCGGGTACTGGCCCTTCTCCATCATCACCGTGATGGTCGCCTGGTACGCCGGGAGCTGGAACGCGAGGAACGCGCCCGTGACCAGGTTGACCAGGTAGAGGTGCCACACCTCGACCGAGCCGCTGAGGAACAGCAGCAGTACGACGGCCGTGGTGACCGCCGAGCCGACGTCACTGAGCACGATGGTCAGTCGTCGTCCCCACCGGTCGACGAGCGCGCCGGCGATCGGGCTGAAGATGACTGTCGCGCCGAACGCGAACGCCATCAGCATGGTCAGGTCGAAGGCTCGGCCGGTGGCGTCCCACACCCAGATGCTCAGGGCGAAGTTCGTCATCCGGGTGCCGAGCGCCGACAGCAGCTGGCCGAACCAGATCGTGGTGAACCCGGCGAACCGGGATGGGCGTCGGAACGCCATGGGGTCTCCTCCTACTGCCGTGGCGGTTGCCCGGGGCGTCCGGCCAGGCGCAGCAGGCCGTGCCGGATGCCGTCGAGCAGGTTCTCAGCGGTCTCCGGCCGGAAGGCCGGAGTGGCGTAGCTCAGATCGACGCGCAGCTCGGGGCCGGTGAGCGACCCCGTCACGTCGAAGGGGAAGGGCCAGTGCCCGTCGGGGTCCTCGGTCGGGCCGAACGGCGCCGCGCAGACGTCGAGGAGGTGGTTGGCCGGGGCGACGTCGTCGAAGCCGTACCCGCCCATGTAGTTGACCGCCACCATCGGCGGCGCGGTGGCGGCCAGCCGGGCGCGCACGTCGTCGTCGGGGCAGAGGTGCCGCAGCAACGCGTACCCGATGCCGTTGTCCGGGACCCGGCCGAGCTGGCGGATCACCGAGCGGACCGAGCGGGTCGCGTCGGCGGTCGCGGGCAGCTCCAGGCGCAGCGGGTACAGCACCTGGAACCAGCCCGTGGTACGGCTGACGTCGACGTCGTCGAAGAGCGGTTCCCGACCGTGGCCGGTGGTGGCGATGGTCACCGCGCCGCCGGTCCGCCCCGCGACGGCGTCCACCACGGCCCACACCAGCAGGTCGCGGACGCTGGCGCGCAGCCGACGGGCGGCGGCGTGCAGTCCCCGGGTCGCGGCCTCGTCCAGGGTCACGGTGGCCAGGCCCAGGTCACCGAGGCGGAACGGCGCGGCGGTCGGCTCGTCGGCCAACCGGGACAGCACCCCCTCGTCGGCCTGCGCCAGCCAGAACGGCACCTGTTCGCGCAGTTCCGGCGAGCCCGCGTACCCGGCCAGTCGCCGCGCCCAGTCCCGGTACGACGTGGTCTTGGCGGGCAGGGCCGGCTCGACGCCGCGTTCGAGCTGGTCGCAGAGCGTCTCCAGGTCGGCCAGCAGGACGCCCCGGGAGACCGCGTCGACGACGAGATGATGGTTGACGAGCAGGAGCCGGTCGGGCAGCTCCGGGCCGAGCCGGAAGTGCGCCACCCGGGCCAGCGGGCCGGCCGTGAGGTCCAGGGCGGTCTGCGCCTCGGCGCAGTGGGCCTCGACCGCCGCCGCCCGCTCGTCGACAGCGAGCCCGGTCAGGTCGTGGCTGACGAACGGCACGGCGTCGGCCGGGTCGGCGTGGTGCTGACGCCAGCTCCCGTCCGCCTGCCGGGTCAGCCGCAGCCGCAGCGCGTCGTGCTGGGCCACCAGCCGGCGTACCGCCTCGCGGACCAGGTCGGTCGGGAGCGGCCGGGCCAGCTCGAGGTAGTAGGGGTGGTTGAACAGGGCGGGCCGACCCATGGTGGGGGCGATGACGTCGGTGAACCAGCGCTGCGCGCCGGTCAGCGGGGCGTCGCCGTGCACCTCGCCCTGCTCGGCCTGCGGCGACGCGGTCGCCTCCCCGAGGCTGGCGGCCAGCTCGGCCACCGTGGGGTGGCGGACGAGCTGTCGGGCAGTGATGTGGATGTCGGCCGCCGCACAGCGGGCCACGAGCTGCATCGCGAGCAGCGAGTCGCCGCCGGAGGCGAAGAAGTCGTCGGTGACGCCGAGCTGGTTGGTGCGCAGCAGCTCCGACCAGATCGCCACGAGCTGTCGTTCCCGCTCGGTGCGCGGCGCGGCGGCGGCCCGGTCGGCCGAGCGCCGGTACCCGTCGGTGACCGCGTCGCGTACCGCCGCCGCGTCAGCCAGCTCGGTGGCCACCTCGGCCAGCAGCGCGGCGGGAATCCGGTCGACGGGCGCGTCCCCGTCCACGGTGGTCCCGGCGTCCAGCGCCCAGAGACCGCGCAGCACCTCCACCGGCCCGACCCGCTCGTCGACGGGCAGCGCCGGGACGTCGGGCGGCGCGGGTACGGAGTCCGGATGCAGGAGCAGGGTGGCCGCGTCGGTGGCGGGAGTCGGGGCGTACCCGATGATCCCGGCGGTGACCAGCGCGGACAGCTCGGCGCGCTGCGGCGTCGTGGTGAGCACGACCTCGCGCCCGGCGCGGGCCTGGGCGGCGAGCAGCCGCGCCAGCTCGGCCTGCCGGTGCGCCGGCCCGGCCGGTACGACCAGCCGGCGCAGCGCGGGATGCCGGACCGCCCGCCGCACCAGCAGCGTCGCGGTGACCGCCGCCAGCTCCGGCGACCAGGCGTCGTCGGGCAGCTCCGGCACCCGGTAGCGCCGCGCCCACCCCTCGATCGCGACGACGTCGACGTCCGGCCGGGCCTGGGCCAGCCGCGCGGTCAGCTCCGCGAAGACCGCGTTCCACGGCGCCGTGCGGTACGGCGGCGACGGCGGGCAGACCGCGATCGTCAGCGCCGCCGCGCTGTGTGCCCGGTACACGTCCAGGGCCGCCAGCAGCTCGGCGTGAAAGTCGCGCAGCGCGACGATGCCCGCCGCGAGCGGACCGGGGGTGAGCCGGTCCTCCCAGCGCAGGACCAGCGCGTTGCTATCGCGCGGGCCGGTCGCCAGGCCGGCGGCCGGGTCGCGGAGCAGCCGCAGCAGCGCGCCGGGCGCGAGGTGTTCGAGGGTGTGCGGCAGGTGCAGCAGCCCGGTCCAGAAGCGGACGGTCTCCGCGAGCCGCGGCACCTCGACGGTGCCGCCGACCACCAGCCGGGGCGCGGGCGGCGTCGTGCGCCGGGACGCCGGCGCACGCCGACCCGCGCCGATCGGCGCGTCCGGTCGACGCACCCCGTCGTCGAGCACCCGGGCGAGCCCGGTGAGCAGCCGCACCATCCGCTCCGGGGTGAACAGGTCGGCCCGGTACGCCAGGTCGGCGTGCAGGTCGTCGCCCTGCCAGGTGACGCTGAGGAACAGGTCGAAGTCGACACCGGCGCTCGGCACCTCGACCGGCGTGGCGGTCAGCCCGGCGAACTCCGGCAGCTCGTCGGCGCCGTCGAGGACGTTCAGCACGCACTGGAACAGCGGGTGGTACGCGGCCTGCCGGGGCAGCCGCAGCGCCTCCACGATGGTCGCGAACGGCAACCCCTGGTGCCGGTACGCCTCCCGCGCCGTGCGATGGGCCCGGGTGACGAGCTGGCGGAACGTGGGCCGTCCCGCCGCGTCCATCCGCAGTGGCAGCAGGTCCGCGAAGCATCCGATCAGCGGGGCCAGCTCGGCGCGTTCCCGCCCGGCGGTGGGTGTGCCGAGCACCAGGTCGCCCTGCCCGCTCTCGACGTGCAGCAGGGCCGCGAAGCCGGCCAGCAGGACGGCGAACGGGGTGACCCCCTCGGCCCGGGCCAGCTCCCGCACGGCCGCGCCGAGCCCCGCGCCCAGCCGCTGGGCCTGGTAGCCGGCGACGTCCGAGGGCTCGTCGGGGCGGGGATGGTCGGTGGGCAGGTCCAGCAGCGGCGGCGCGTCGGCCAGCCGCTTGCGCCAGTACGCCAGGTGCGGCTCGACGGCGCTGGACGCCAGCCAGTCGCGCTGGTGGCGGGCGTAGTCGGTGAACTGCACGGGCAGTGGCGGCAGTGGCCGGTCGACGCCGGTGGCGTGGTGGGCGTACCGTGCGGCCAGCTCGTCGAGCAGGATGCTCCACGAGGTGTTGTCGCAGACGATGTGGTGCATTCCGATCAGCAGGTGCCAGCGCTGGTCGGGCAGCCGGAGCAGGCGGGCGCGCACCAGCGGCCCGGCCGCCAGGTCGTACCGGTGCGCGGCCAGCTCGGCGGCCGCCCGGCGCAGCGCCCGGGCCTGCTTCGCCGTCGGCAGCGCGGTCAGGTCCAGCGTCTCCAGCCACGGGTCGACGTGCGGGTGCAGCACCGGCTCGGGTTCGCCGTCGCGGCCCCGGAAGGTGGTCCGCAACACCTCGTGCCGGGCCAGCACGTCGTCGAACGCCCGGCGCAGCGAGGTCTTGTCGAGGTCGCCGCGCAGCTCGACGGCGGCAGTGGTGTTGTGCCGCACCACGTCGTCGTCGAGCTGGTCGAGCGCCCAGAGCCGGACCTGCGCCGAGGACGCCACCGCCGGCGTACCCGCCGGGGCGGGGGTGAGCGGGGCGAGCACGGTGGCGTCCGCATCGGCGTCCAGCACGGCGGCGAGCCCGGCCACGGTCGGGTTGGTGAACAGGGTGTAGAGCGACACCTCCCGACCGAACTCGGCCTGCACCTGCGAGAGCAGACCGGTGGCGAGCAGCGAGTGTCCACCGAGGCCGAAGAAGTCGCTCGTCACGCCGACCTGTTCGACACCGAGCGCGGCGGCCCAGAGACCGGAGAGCCGCTCCTCGGTGGGGGTGCGCGGCGCGACGATCTCGTCGTCTGCGGCGGTGCGGACCGGCGCCGGCCGGCTCCGCTCGGCGACCGCCGCGGCGGTGCTCAGCTCCTCGACGACGTACGCGGCCCGCTCGGACCCGATCGGCGTGCACAACTCACTCGGTCCGGCGCTTGTCACCGGCGGGTCCAGCGGCCAGACGTGGGCGAGCAGTCGCCGAAGGTCGTCCCACCCGGCGGGCACGGCCAGCGCCAGCACACCCGGGTGGTCGCCGCGCAGCGCCGCCACGGCCTGCGGGTCGGTGTCGAGGACCACCGTGGTGGCCGGTTCGGCGGCGGCGAGCGCTTCCGCCGTGTACGCCCGCACCTCGTGGCCGGGCAGCGCGGCGGCGAGCCGGTCGACCGGCAACCGCTCGGCGTCGACGAGCACGAGCCGGCGCGGCTGACCGGCGAGCCGCCGCAGCTCGCGCAGCACGATCGTGCCCAGCGCCGCGAAGTACTCAGCGGTGTACGGGACGTGGCCCAACTCGTCCGCGCCCTCGTCGTCCACCTCGCCGACCGGGTAGGCGCGGGCGTGGTCGGCCGCCCAGACGACGTGCACCCCCGGGGTACGCGCCGCCAGCGCGACCAGCCGGTCGTCGAGCCGGCCGTGTTCCTGGCCGGCGGCGCGCGGCGACGCGGGGCAGACCACCAGCAGCAGCGGGGCGTCGGTCCGCCGCCGGTACGCCGCCACCGCCGCGTCGAGGTCGTCCACCGCCGCGTCGAGAGCACCGGCGGTCTGGTCCTGCCGGCGCAGCCAGTCCTCCCACCGCAGCAGGCAGACCGTGGCGTCGACCGTCGGCCCGGCCAGCAGGTGGGCCACCAGCTGGCCGTACCCGACCAGCTCCACCGACGCGGGTACGCGCAGGAAACGCAGCCAGAACTCCACCGGGTCGCGCAGCGGGTCCACGGTGAAGGTGGCCGCCAGGGCGATCCGTTGCCGGCGCAGCCCGGGCACCGCCGACAGTGGGCGGTCCGGGTCGTCCACCAGGGCGCGCAGCAGCTCGGGCAACCGGCCCACGGTCGCGGCGATCGTCTCGTCGAGGTACAGGTCGGCGTTGAAGTCGACCGCGCCGTCGATCCGGTCCCCGTCCACGGTGAGGCTGACGAACAGGTCGAAGTCCGTCAGGCCGCTCTCCGCCGGCACCGGACGGAACGTCGCCCCGGCCGCCTGCCGCTGCCGTACGCCGCCGTCGGTCATGGTCGCCAACACCTGGAAGAGCGGGTTCACGCTCGGGTCGCGGACCGGGCGGACCTCCTCCACCACCCGCGCGTACGGGGCCTCCTGGTGGGCGTACGCCTCACTGACCGTCCGGTGCACCCGACGGACGAGGTCGCGCACGCTCGGGTCGCCGCCGGTGTCCACCCGCAGCACCAGCATGGTGGCGAAACAGCCGATCAGCGGTTCCAGGTCGGTGCTCGCCCGACCGGCGGCGGGCATCCCGAGCAGCAGGTCCTCCTGGCCGGTGGCCTGGCGCAGCAGGGCGGTCAGCCCGGCGAGGACCACCGCGTTGACGGTGGCCCCGGCGCGGCGGGCCAACCCGCCGAGGGCGTCGGTCAGCTCGGCGTCGATCGTGAACGGCAGGCTCCGGCCCCGGTGGGTCTGCACCGGCGGCCGGGGCCGGTCCGGTGGCAGTGTGGACCGGGCCGGCGCCGAGGCGAGCCGTTCCCGCCAGTGCGCCAGGTGACCCGCCAGTTCCCGTTCGGCCTCCGGCCGGCGGCGGGCGGCGACGTGCGTGACGAACCGGGTGGGCAGCGCGGGCAACCCCGCCGGGGCGTCCCCGGCGAACTCGCCGTACCAGCGCACCAGCTCGTCGACGAACACCCCCGCCGACCAGGCGTCGAAGACGATGTGGTGCGCGGTCACCAGCAGCAGGTGCTCGTCGTCCGCGAGGGTGACCAGCCGTGCCGCGAGCAGCGGCCCGCTGGTCAGGTCGAAGCGGAGCGCCGCGTGCGCCGCGATCTCCCGCTCGGCCGCCGCCGCCCGCTCCGACGCCGGTAGTCCGCTCAGGTCGAGCAGCGGCAGCGGCACCTCCAGCGCGTCCGACACCCGCTGGGTGACGGTGCCGTCGACGGTCGCGAACACGATCCGCAGCGCGTCGTGTCGGGCCACCACGGCGTTGACCGCGCGGTGCAGCGCCGCCACGTCGAGCGGACCGGTGATCCGCTCGGCGAAGGGCACGTTGTAGACCGGCGTGCCGGGCTCCAGCCGGTCCAGGAACCAGAGCTGCTCCTGCGTGAAGGAGAGCGGATAGCTGGCCGTGGGTGTCGGAGCGGTACGGGCCGGGCCGGCGTGGCCCTGGTTGCCACGGGCCTGGCGCAGTCGCAGGGCCAGCAGCTCCCGCTGCTCGGGGGTGAGGTCGGCGAGGTCCGGGTGCAGGTCCTGGGTCATCGGGTGGCCCCTTCGACGTACGCGCGGTCGGCGGCCGGCCCGCCGTCGAGCAGGCGGGACAGCGGGGGAGGCGTGTCGTGCAGGTAGAGATGACCGCCCGGCACGACGGTCAGCGAGAAACCGGCGGCGGTGCAGGCCGCCCAGCCGGCCACCTCGTCCGGGCTGACCAGGGGGTCGTCGGCGGCCGCCACCGCGTCCACGGGCAGCGGCAGCGGCGGCGCGGTCGCCGGCCGGTACGACGCCACCACGTTCAGGTCGGCCCGCACGGTGGGCAGGATCAGTTCCAGCAGGCCGGGATCGGCGAGCACCTCGTCCGGGATGCCGCCCAGATCGACCAACCAGCGGGTCAGCGCGGCGTCGTCGAGGCGGTGCGCCGTACCGAGCGGCGCGGCGTCGCGCGGTGGACGGGCCGCCGACACCACCAGCCGCTGCGGCGTCGGGCCACCCCGCGCGATCAGGCGGACCGCCACCTCGTACCCGATGAGGCCGCCCATGCTGTGCCCGAAGATCGCGAACGGCGTCGGCACCCGCGCGGCGATCGCGTCGACAAGCGGCGGTACCAGGTCGTCCATCGTGTGCAGGGGTTCCTCGGCCAGCCGACGCTCACGACCCGGCAACTGCGCGGTCCACACCTCCACGTCGTCGCCCAGCAGGGCGGCCCACGGCCGGTACGCGCCGCCGCCGGCCCCGGCGTACGGCAGGCACACGAGCCGCAGCCGGGCGGCCGGGCGGGACGCGACGCAGCTCAACCAGGCGGTGACGTCGGCGGTCGTCGGCGGTGTTACGGGTGGTGTCGCCATGCCCGCACACGCTAGGAACGGGCCTTGAGGGCGGTCTTAGCGTCGGCTGAGCGTTCCTACCGGTGTCCGCTGCACGAGGCGCGTGACCAGGCCACGTCGGCGCTCGCTGCCCACCTCAGCGGCCTGTCGGCCACCCGACGGGCCCGTCATGGCAGTGCGCTGATCGCGGCCGGGTTGACCGTCTCTCAGTCTCGCCGGCCGTCGGCCAGGTGAACATGACGCAACCCTGGACCGAACGCGACGACATGCTGCGCTGTGCCGTGGTGGGGTTTCGACGGCGTGAATCGGCCCTCGCTGACGGCGACGTCGTAGGCGCCCCCGAGCGCGTACTCAGCCAGGACTCCGGTCACCTGATGCTCGGCGGCCCAACCGAGCCCGGTCTCCAGACTGTCGAACACCCCGGAGGCGTATCGGGCACGGTCACCGTGGAAGATCCAGACGGTCGGCCTGAGCGGGCTGTGCCGATCACTCGTCGGCCTGCGGCGCAGGCCTTCTGGCGTGAACGAGAACGAGGCGGGGAACGCGTCCGACCGGTGCCGTACGGCGAGCACCACGGGCTCGATCCGTACGTCCCGCAACTCCCTCTCGGGTCCGGCGTCCGTCACCGCGTTCCACAGGTGAAAGCAGATCAGCCGTCGGTCAGGTTCGGCCGTGGTGTACGCCAGCGTCTTGGGATAGGAGCGATTGCGTCCACCGATCCACAGCGACGGTGGCCCGAACGTGTCGATGACGTCGGAGAGCGTGCGGTCCCGCGTCACCCAGTCGCCGATTGCGACGCTCAACTGCTGGAACTCTGCTTCTGACAGGGCTCGATCCAGTTCGAGCCAGCCGAGGCGGTGCGCGATCTCGGCGTAGACGGAAGCCGTGGCCTCCCGCAGAGCATCTGCCGGCAGAAGATGGCCGTAGGCGCCGGTGACACCCGTCGGGGTGAACGCGTCGCGTGCGCGGAGCTCATCAAGCTCCGTGTGCCACCGCTCCAGGCTCCCGTCCACGGCGGCCATCGCCTCCAGCAGAAGCCTCTCGGCCACCTCGTCCCCGGCGTACATGCCAGGGCGACGAAGCACCGAGTTCACCTGCTTCAGGTGGTGCTGACGAGCGTCACCGAGTAGGTCAGCGGGGTCTCGGAGGCCGGTCATCATCGCCGATCATGGCACACGCCAATCAGCTTCACCCCTGCGCGGAGCGGCCGTCGGACGATGAGCCGTCCGGCGCTGCCTGTCGCGGCGTGCCTCCACGCCCCGACTCAGTCGACGGCGGTGGCCGCGATGGCGAAGTGCGGCCGATGGACGCCACCGTCGGGGCGTTCCAGGCGCTCCACCTCGGTGAAGCCGGCCCTCGTCAGCCGCGCGGAGATCTCGTCGACCGGCCACCGGTACGCGGTGGTCACCTTGTGGTCGAAGGCGTCGACCTCGTCGCCGGAGAAGAGACCCAGCACCAACGTCCCGGACGGGGTCAGGGCCCGTCGGAATGTCGTCAGGACACCGTCGAGGCGCTCCGGCGGCAGGTGGATCAGCGAGTACCAGGCCAGGATGCCGGCGACGGTGTGGTCGGCCACGTCGAGGTCGTCCAGCGACCCGAGGCGGTAGCTGCCGCCGGGGTGGGTCGCCCGTGCGTGGGCGATGAACTCGGGCACGATGTCGACGCCGGTCGCGTCGGCGCCCAGCGATCGCAGGTGGTCGGTGAGGTGGCCGGGGCCGCAGCCCAGGTCGAGCACCGGCCCGGCCAGGCCCGTCAGGTGCCGCCCGACGAAGGCGAGGTCGTCGGGGTGCACCTGCTCGCGGGTGCCGAACAGTTCGATGTACAGATCCGCGACCGCGCCGTACGCCTGCCGCACCCGTTCCGTGCCCACCGCGCGACTATAGGAGATCACCGGGCTCAGGGTCGCTCGGTGGAAGACCTGAGCCGGAAACCGGGGCCGTACCGGGGCTCTGCCCGGAGTCCGGACACCTGTGGACGGCCGAATGATGGCGTTCATGAAACGCGCCGCATTCTTCGTGATCGCCGGGCCGGCCTGCATCGTGGGCTACGGGCTCGTACGCCTCTGGGGTAGGTCCGACGGGACGTACGGTCCCGGGTTCGACTGGCAGGCCGCCCACCTGGTCGGCCTCGCGGGCATGGTGTTCTTCGTGCCGGTGGTGCTGGCGCTGGCCGGCCTGCTGCGCCCCAGCCGGTGGCGTACGTCGGTCGTGGCCGTCACGCTGGTCGGGCTCGCCGCCACGATGGTGCAGTTCGGCGCGGACATCGTCGAGGGTCTGCTGGCCGCCGACCGGGCGGAGATGTCGGCGCTCGGCGCGGACTTCAAGGACCTGCCCAGCGTCGAGGTGGTGGTCTACGACGTCGTACCCCAGTTGTTCTTCCTCGGTCTGCTCGTCCTCGCGGGCATGCTCGCGGCCCGCCGGCTGCTGCCCTGGTGGAGCGTGGCCCTGCTGCTCGCCGGCATCGTCCTGCCGGTCGTCACGCTCGACCTGCTGCCGCTGGGCGGCCTCTGCATGCTCGTGGCGCTCGTGCCGACGCTGCCCGCCCTGCGCCGGGACGCGGCGCGGACCCACCCGGAAACCGTAATTGGATCTTCCTTGCTGGAGTCGCCCTGACCTGCCGAGATAACGCTCTCTCGAATAGTGCGCAAGTCCTTGACGAGGTGGTAATCGACCCGTAACGATGCATGCACCTCACCACCACCGGCGTGATCGGCGCACGTCGTCCGCGAAAGGACCTATCCGTGCGCAGATCCCCGAGAGCATGGCTCGGCGCTGTGTTGAGCGCGATCCTCGTGTTGGGCGGCGTCGTCGCCACGCCACCCGCTGCCAGCGCCGCCCCGTACACCGTCCTGGTCTTCAGCAAGACCGCCGGATTCCGGCACGGCTCCATCACGCCGGGCATCGCGGCGATCCAGCAGCTCGGCGCGGCCAACGGTTTCACCGTCGAGGCCACCGAGGACGCCGCCCAGTTCACCGACGCCAACCTCGCCCGGTTCGCGGCGGTGATCTGGCTGTCCACCACCGGCGACGTGCTCAACGCCGCCCAGCAGGCGAGCTTCGAGCGCTACATCACCGCCGGCGGCGGGTACGTGGGCGTGCACTCCGCCTCGGACACCGAGTACGACTGGCCGTGGTACGGCGGGCTTGTCGGCGCGTACTTCGCCTCGCATCCGGCCGAGCAGACCGCCACCGTGAAGGTCGCCGACCAGGTGCACCCGTCCACCAAGGGGTTGCCGCAGCGGTGGAGCCGCTTCGACGAGCTGTACAACTACCGCGCCAACCCCCGGGGCGCCGTGCACGTGCTGGCCACCCTCGACGAGAGCACCTACACCGGCGGCAGCATGGGGTACGACCACCCGATCTCCTGGTGCCAGAACTACTCCGGTGGCCGGGCCTGGTACACCGGCCTCGGTCACACCGACGCCTCGTACGCCGACGCGGCCTTCCGTCAGCATCTGCTCGGCGGCATCCAGACCGCGGCCGGGGCGGTGACCGCGGACTGCGGCCCGACGGTCACCAGCAACTTCCAGCAGGTGGAGCTGGCCAAGGGCGCGGCCGAGACCGGCGAGCCGATGAGCCTCACCGTGCTGCCCGACCGGGGTGTGCTGCACACCTCCCGCAACGGCGTCATCCGGCACACCGACGCCGCCGGCAACACCAAGGTGGCCGGCACCCTCGCCGTCTACACCGGCGACGAGGAAGGGCTACAGGGCATCAAGGCCGACCCCAACTTCGCCACCAACCGCTGGGTGTACGCGTACTACGCGCCCCCGTTGAGCACGCCCGGCGGCGGCGCACCGGCCACCGGCACGGCTGCCGACTTCGCCGTCTGGGACGGGGTCAACCGGCTGTCCCGCTTCACCGTGAACGCCGACAACACCATCAACATGGCCAGCGAGACGCTGATCCTCAACGTGCCCACCAGCCGGGGCATGTGCTGCCACGTCGGCGGCGACATGGACTTCGACGCGGCCGGCAACCTCTACCTGTCCACCGGGGATGACACCAACCCGTTCGACTCGGCCGGCTTCACCCCGATCGACGAGCGGTCCGGCCGCAACCCGGCCTTCGACGCGCAGCGCACCTCGGCGAACAGCAACGACCTGCGCGGCAAGGTGCTGCGCATCAAGCCGAGCGCGGCGGGCGGCTACACCATCCCGGCCGGCAACATGTTCGCCCCGGGTACGGCCCGGACGCGTCCGGAGATCTACGCCATGGGCTTCCGTAACCCGTTCCGGATGAGCGTGGACAAGGCCACCGGCATCGTCTACCTCGGTGACTACGGCCCCGACGCGGGCACCGCCGACCCGAACCGGGGGCCGGCGGGCAACGTCGAGTTCGCCCGGATCGACCGGCCGGGCTTCTACGGCTGGCCGTACTGCACCGCCCGCAACGACGCCTACAACGACTACACCTTCCCGTCCGGGCCGTCCGGGCCGAAGTTCAACTGCGCCGGCGGGCCCGTCAACGACTCGCCCAACAACACCGGCATCACCCAACTCCCGCCGGCCATCCCGGCCTGGCTGCCGTACGGCGGCTCCGGCTCGCCGCCCGAGTTCACCGGCGGCGGCCTGTCACCGATGGCCGGCCCGGTCTACCGGTACGACCCGAACAACACCTCGCCCGTGGCGTTCCCGCAGTACTACGACGGCACCTTCTTCGCCGGCGAGTTCGGCCGCCGCTGGATCAAGAACGTCAAGCTCGACTCCACCGGTCAGCCGTTGAAGATCAACCCGTTCCCGTGGACCGGCACCCAGGTCATGGACATGGAGTTCGGCCCGGACGGCGCCCTCTACGTGCTCGACTACGGCACCGGCTGGTTCAACGGCGACGCCAACTCGGCGCTCTACCGCATCGAGTACGCCCGCGGCGGCCGGGCGCCCGTCCCGAAGGTCACCGCCACTCCGACCAGCGGCACCGCGCCGTTGACCGTGGCGTTCTCCTCGGCCGGCACCCTCGACCCGGACGGCGACCCGTTCACCTACGCCTGGGACTTCGACAACAACGGCACCACCGACTCGACCGCCGCGAACCCGAGCTACACGTACACCACCAACGGCACTCGCAGCCCGACGCTGACCGTGCGGGACACCACCGGCAAGACCGCCACCGCGAGCGTGGTCGTCACCGTCGGCAACAGCGCGCCGGTGGTCACCGTGAACACCCCGTTGAACGGGCAGACCTTCACCTTCGGGGACGCGATCCCGTTCTCCGTCACGGTCACCGACGCCCAGGACGGCACCGTCAACTGCGCCCGGGTGAAGGTGAACTACGTCCTCGGGCACGACTCGCACGGCCACCAGCTCGGCAGCGCGCAGGGCTGCACCGGGGTCATCCAGACCTCGGCCGACGGCGAGCACGACAGCGCGGCGAACATCTTCGGCATCATCGACGCCGAGTACACCGACCTGGGCGGGGGCGGCCAGCCGGCGCTGACCACGCACACCCAGGCGGTGCTGCAACCCCGCGTCCGTCAGGCCGAGCACTTCGGTGACTCGTCCGGCGTGCAGATCGTCGCCGGAGCCGCCGGGCACGGCGGGGCAGCGGTGGGCTACATCGACAACAACGACTGGATCTCGTTCCGCCCGTACAACCTGACCGGCATCCAGTCGTTCAGCGCCCGGGTCGGCGCGCCGGCCGGCGGCGGCGGGACGCTGGAGCTGCGCGTCGACTCACCCACCGGACCGCTGGTGGGCTCGGCGACGGTCACCTCCACCGGTGGGTACGCGAACTTCGCCACGGTCACCGGCGGCGTGACCGCGCCGACCGGCACCCGGACGCTGTACCTGGTCTTCAAGGGCACCGGGCCGTGGTTCGACATCGACGAGTTCACCCTCTCCACCAGCCCCGGCGGGCCCGGCCCGGACCCGGATCCGGATCCCGGCACGGGCACCAACCTGGCCAAGGGCAAGCCGGCACGAGCCTCCAGCTACGAGGGCGCCTTTGTCGCGGCCAACGCCTTCGACGGGGTGGCCGGCACCCGTTGGGGCAGCGCCTTCGGCGATCCGCAGTGGATCGACGTGGACCTCGGCGCGACGTACGCCCTCAGCCGGGTCAAGCTGACCTGGGAGGCCGCGTACGGCAGCGCGTATCAGATCCAGACCTCGACCGACGGCGTCACCTTCACCACGGTTCGCACCGTGACCGGCGGCGACGGCGGGGTGGACGACCTGACCGGGCTCACCGGCTCCGGCCGGTACGTCCGGCTCCTCGGTACCGCCCGGGGCACGGCCTGGGGCTACTCGCTCTACGAGTTCGAGGTGTACGGCGGCACCGGCACCCCGACCGGCGGCAACCTGCTGCTGAACAAGCCGACGACGACCTCCAGCACCGAGGGGGCCGACGTGGGCGGCGCCCAGGCCGTCGACGGCAACCTCGCCACCCGCTGGTCGAGCGCGTTCTCCGACCCGCAGTGGATCCGCGTCGACCTGGGCACCCCGACCGCGATCGGCCGGGTCAAACTCGCCTGGGAGACCGCCTACAGCAGCGCCTACCAGATCCAGACCTCCAACGACGGCACCACCTGGACCACCGTGAAGACGGTGACCGGCGCCGACGGTGGCGTGGACGAGCACAGCGGTCTCGGCGCGAACGGCCGCTACCTGCGCATCTACGGCACGGCCCGGGGGACCGGCTACGGCCATTCGCTCTGGGAGGTCGAGGCGTACACGAGCTGAACCACCACCACGACGTGGCCGGCGCGGTTTTCCGTGCCGGCCACGTCCGTCAGCGGCTGGGGGTCGGCGTCGGCTTCTGCTTCACGAACGCCCACGGGGGCTCGCCGTACACCTTGGTGCAGGCCGCGAGGAGCCCCTGCTGAGCGTCGGCGAGGCGGCGGTAGGCAGGCCCCTTGTCGACGGCGGGATCGTCCTGTACCCAGAGGTCGCCGGCTTCCTTGGCGGCCACTGCGAGCTGCTTGCCGGCTTCCTGGATGCCGGGGTCGGTGGCCGACACCGCTCGGGTGGCAGTGCCCATGTCGTCGACGGGCGAGGGTTCCTTGCGCGCCATCGAGCCGACCAGGCGGGCGCAGGCAGAGGTGGCGTACCCGTCCGAGGGCGCGGTGGGGCTGTTGGCGGGGGCGGGCGTCGCGGCGGGGGAGCAGCCCGCCAGCAGGAGAGAGGCGACAACGAGGGTACGGATCACCGCAGCAGACTAGCGATCTTGCGGCAGCACCACGAGCGGGTTAGTCGTCGGCGACGGCCACCGGTTCGGTGCCGATGCAGCGCACCTTCAACTCGTGCTTACCGGCCGAACCCTCGAAGGTGACCTCGACGTCGTCGTCCGGGCCCCGGTCCACCTCGCGCACCCGGTAGCCCTGCGCGGGCGCCCACGACACGAGGCGTACCCCGTCGGGGCCGCACTCGGCCACGGCCGTGCCGCCGCCGGTGGCGAAACTGCGACGGACCCCGGCGCTCGCGCTCGGCGCGGCGCTCGCCGTGGACGGCCCGCCCGTGGTGCCACCGGGCGTCGGCTCCGGGGCGGCGAGCGCCCGTTCGATCTCGGCCTCGCTGCGCACCCCGCCCGGGGTGCCGGTGATGCTCTCGCCCACCAGCCGGATCGCGCCCAACCCGATCAGGGTCGCCACGGCGACGGTGGTCACCCACCCGACGGCGACGAGGACCGAACGACGGCTCATGCCACCGACTATCCCCGATCCACGGTTGTCGTCGGCATATCCGGAGGCTAAGGCACGGTTAAGGCACGTCACGCCGGCATCGGCACCGGCTAGCCTGCCTGCGTGGCCCGCCTGCTGCTCATCGAGGACGACCTGACCATCCGTACCCCGCTGCTGCGGGCGTTGCGGGAACGCGGCCACGCGGTGGCCGCGGCCTCGACCGCGATGGCGGGCCTGCGGGACGCGCTGGACGATCGGCCCGACCTGGTGGTGCTCGACCTGGGCCTGCCCGACCTGGACGGACGCGAGCTGCTGCGGATGCTGCGCGCGGTCAGCTCGGTGCCGGTCATCGTGGCGACCGCCCGGGACGACGAGGCGGAGATCGTCCGGGTCCTCGACGCGGGCGCCGACGACTACGTGGTCAAGCCGTTCACCGCCGCGCAGCTCGACGCCCGGGCCCGCGCGGTGCTGCGCAGAGGCCCCGCCGGGCCGGACGCGCAGGAGGTGTCCCTCGTGGTGGGTGGCCTGCGGGTCGACCCCCGGTCCCGGCAGGTCACCCTGGACGGCACGCTGGTGGAGCTGACGCCGCGCGAGTTCGACCTGCTGCACCACCTGGCCGGCCGGCCCGGTCAGGTGGTCACCAAACGCGAGTTGCTCACCGAGGTCTGGCAGATCCCGTACGGCGGGGCCGACAAGACCGTCGACGTGCACCTGTCCTGGCTGCGCCGCAAGTTGGGGGAGACCGCCCAGCAACCGCGCTACCTGCATACCGTGCGCGGCGTCGGCGTACGCCTCGAAGCGCCCCCGGCCCGCCCGTGAGGGCGCGACTGGCGCTGCTGGTCGCCGCGGTCAGCGTCCTCACGCTTGTCGCGTTCCTGGTGCCGTTGGCCCTGCTCGTGCGTACCGTCGCCCAGGACCGGGCGACGGTACGGGCCACCGCCGACGCGCAGAGCCTCGTGCCGGTGGTCGGCACCGCCGACGCGCCCACCATCCGGCTCACCGTCGAGCAGCTCGCGGCCGAGTCCGGCCGACCGGTCAGCGTCTTCCTGCCCGACGGCACGGTGCTCGGCGCCCAGGCGCCCCGTACGCCCGCGGTGGCCCTGGCCGCGCGCGGGCAGAGCCTCACCGGGGAGTCGGCGGCCGGCCGGGAGGTGGTCATCGCCGTGCAGGGCCGGGCGGACGGCACCGGCGTGATCCGGATCGTGGTGCCCCGGCAGGAGCTGACCGCCGGGGTGACCCGCGCCTGGCTGGTGCTGGCGCTGCTCGGTGTGGTGCTGGTGCTGATCGGGCTGGCGGTCGCCGACCGGCTGGCGCGCACGTTGGTACGGCCGATCAGCGACCTCTCCGTCGTGTCGCACCGGCTGGCGAACGCCGAACTGGACGCCCGGGTGGTACCCGCCGGCCCGGCCGAGCTGCGCGAGGTCGCCGGGGCGCTCAACCACCTGGCCGGCCGGATCCAGGTCCTCCTGCGCCAGGAGCGCGAGCAGGTCGCCGACCTGTCCCACCGGCTGCGCACGCCCCTCACGGCGCTGCGGTTGGAGGCGGAGTCGCTGCGCGACCCGGACGACGCGGCCCGGATCGCGGCCGCCGCCGACGGGCTCGAACGGGCGGTCACCGGGCTCATCCAGCAGGCCCGCTGGCGTCATGCTCCCGCGCCGGGCACGGTCGCGTCCGACGCCGCGGCGATCGTCGCCGACCGGGTAGCGTTCTGGTCGGTGCTCGCCGAGGACACCGGCCGGGCCGTCCACCTCGACCTGGCCCCCGGCCCGTTGACCGTCGGGGTGGCCGCCGATGACCTGAGCGCCGCCGTGGACGCCCTGCTCGGCAACGTCTTCGCGCACACCCCCGACGGCACGCCGTTCACCGTCCGGCTCGTGTCCGACGCCGGGGAGGTGCTGCTCACCGTCGCCGACGAGGGCCCGGGGATGCCGCCGGGCGCCGTCCAGCGGGGCGCCAGCGCGGCCGGCTCCACCGGGCTGGGGCTGGACATCGCCCGCCGCGCCGCCCAGGCCGGTGGCGGTCGGCTGGAGCTGCGCTCCGGCCCGAAAGGTGGGGCGCAGGTGGTGCTGCGGCTCGGCCCGCCGCCGCAGCGCGAGGCATAGCCGCTGCGCTGCCGGGTAGCTGCCAACCATGGCGCGGTATACGAAACCCGAGCTCAGAGAGCAGATCAAGGAAGAGATCAAGGCGTCCGACAAGGGCGGGAAGCCCGGTCAGTGGTCGGCACGCAAGTCACAGCTGGTGACGCAGGAGTACAAGCGGCGCGGCGGCGGATTCCTGGGCGAAAAGGACGAGCGGCAGAAGGCGTTGCAGCGCTGGGGCAACGAGAAGTGGCAGACGAAGGAGGGCGACACGCGCGCCCGCAAGGACGGCACGACGAGCCGTTACCTGCCCAAGAAGGCCTGGGACGAGATGTCCGAGAGCCAGAAGCGCGCGACCGACACCAAGAAGCGGGAGGCGTCCCGCATCGGCCGGCAGTACGTCGCCAACACCGGCCCGGCGAAGAAGGCACGACGTGACGCCACCACCGCCGGCCGGATGTCGGAGATGTCGGTGGCCGAGGCCAGCAAACTCGTCCGTGGCCTGGACACGCGACAGCTCCGGACCGCCCTGCGCAACGAGCACGCCGGCAAGGACCGCAAGACCCTCGTCCAGCGCCTCGAGGCGGAACTCAACCGGCGCGGCTAGTGGCAGACAGGTCGGGGAGCCCGCCTGCGGTCCCGAAGCTCGTCGAGGTGACCCGGTCGTCGTCCCGGCGACGCAGGATCCGCATCTCGGTGGTGGCCTCGGTGCCGGTCAACGGCAGCACCGCCACCGGAGGGGGCGCCACGGCGGTGATGCTCGCCGGTGCGATCGTCACTCCGAGGCCGGCCGCGACCAGGTGCGCCAGAGTGGTCCAGCTGCCGGCGTCCTGGACGATCCGCGGTGTGTAGCCGGCGTCCAGGCACGGCCGGAGATTGCGCTGGTAGGCCCGCTCGCCGGCCACCCGGGGGAAGAAGACGAACGGGTCGTCCCGCAGCGCCTCGGCGTCGATCGCGCGGTCTCGGGCGTGTGGGTGGTCGGCCGGCAGGACGGCGACAAAGGACTCGGTGGCGAACGTGACGCCGACCAGGTCGTCGTGGTCGTCCGGGTCCCGAACCACGCCGAGATCGACCTCGCCGTTCAACAGCCGCTCGACGATGATCGCCGTGTACGCCTCGTGCAGGCGTAGGTGGACGGCCGGGTGGCGTTCACGGAAACGACGGATCGGCCCGGCCAGCCCGAGCTGGATCGCCGAACTGACGAAGCCGATGTCGAAGCGTCCCTGCTCCCCGCGCCCGATGCGGCTCGCCTCGTGCACGTCGTCGGCCACGGCGGCCAGCACCCGCCGGCACCGGACGAGATACGCCTCGCCGGCGGGCGTCAGCGCCACCGACCGGGAGGTGCGCACGAACAGCGGCGTACCGATCATCGCCTCGAGCTGGCGGATCTGCTGCGACAGCGGCGGCTGGGCCATCCGCAGCCGTACCGCGGCCCGGCCGAAGTGCAGCTCCTCCGCGACCGCGACGAAGTACCGCAGGTGGCGCAACTCGGGATCCATACGTCGAGGATACGAATCCCTCCGAACAAGATATTGGACGTTCGAATGGCGGCGACCGGAGAATCGGCTCATGAAGCCGAGCACGCTGACCGTCGCGTCGATGACCACCGCCGACGAGGCCGCGGCCTTCCGGACGCTCAACGAGGAGTGGATCTCCCGCTTCTTCACCATCGAGGAGTCGGACCGCAAGACGCTCGGTGACCCGTTCGCCGCCATCGTCGAACCGGGCGGCGACGTGCTCGTGCTCCGCGACGGCGGGCAGATCGTCGGCTGTGTCGCGCTGATGCACAGCTCGGCGGGCGTCTTCGAGTTGTCGAAGATGGCGGTGACGCCGGCGGCGCGCGGCAGGGGTCTCGGCCGCCAACTCATCGAGGCGGCGATCGCACGCGCCCGCCAGCTGGGCGCGACCACCCTGTTCCTCGTCAGCAGCACCAAGCTCCCGAACGCCGTGCACCTCTACGAGACGGCCGGCTTCCAGCACGTCGGAGCGGACGAGATCCCGCTGTCGCCGTACGCCCGCGCCGACGTCTTCATGCGGATGACGCTCCCGCCGGCTTAACCCGGCCTTAGCGTTCGGACAGCGCACTGCTATCGGAGTTCAGCCGATCCTCGTAACCGACAACGAGGAAAGGTGGACACCATCATGCAGCGGACCAATCTCCTCCTGGCGTCGGCCGGCGGGGCGGCGGTGCTGGCGGTTGCCGGGGTCGCGCTCGGCGTCACCGCCGCGAACGACTCGCGTACCGACACGACGCTCGCCGCGGCGACCGTCGCGCCGACGGCCGAGGGCACCACCGCCGCGCCGGCGACCGGCGGTCCGTCGTCGACCGGCACTCCATCGGGTACGCCGACGAGCAGTGCCCCGTCCGCGGGCGGCGCGCCGGCCGGCACCGCCGTCGACGAGAAGCGGGCCGGTGAGATCGCGCTCGCCAAGGCCGGCGGCGGCCAGATCGTCGAGGTCGAGGCCGAGCAGGAGAACGGCCGCCCGGTGTGGAGCGTCGAGATCGTCGTCGGCGACACCGAGCACGAGGTGGACGTCGACCGTGAGAACGGCTCGGTGGTCAAGGCCGAGCAGGAGCCGGTCGACGCCGACGACGACGGCGATGACAAGGACGACGACGCGGACGACGACACGGACGACGGCGACGACGACTGACCGTCGCAGCTCGCCGCCCGCCCCGGGATCGACCGGGGCGGGCGGCGTGGCGTTGCTGGGCGTGGCGCGGTTCGTGACGCTGGTTCCGCCCTAGATCGGCACGCGTTGTTCCTGGACCGTCGGTTGGTCCTGGGAGAACTGCGTGCGGTACAGCTCGTGGTAGCGGCCGCCGGCCGCGAGCAGGTCGCCGTGTCGTCCGCGTTCGACGATCCGGCCGTCCTCCACGACGAGGATCTGGTCGGCCGCCCGGATGGTGGAGAGCCGGTGCGCGATGACCACGCTCGTGCGGCCGGCCAGGGCCTCGGCGAGAGCGTCCTGAACCGCCGCCTCCGAGGTGGAGTCGAGGTGCGCGGTGGCCTCGTCGAGGATGACCACGCGCGGCTTGGCGAGCAGCAGCCGTGCGATGGTCAGCCGTTGCCGTTCCCCGCCGGACAGCCGGTACCCGCGTTCACCGACGATCGTGTCGAGCCCGTCGGGGAGCGCGCGGATCAGATCGTCGAGTCGGGCCCGCCGAAGTACGTCCCACATCTCGTTCTCGGTGGCGTCCGGCCGGGCGAACGCCAGGTTGGCACGGATGCTCTCGTGGAAGAGGTGCCCGTCCTGGGTCACCACACCCAACGCCGTCCGGATCGACTCCGCGGACAGGTCGCGGACGTCGACGTCGCCGAGCTTCACCGTCCCGTCGTCGACGTCGTACAGGCGCGGCACCAACTGCGCGATCGTCGACTTGCCCGCTCCGGAGGAGCCGACGAGGGCCACCATCTGGCCCGCCTCGGCACGGAACGACACCCCGTGCAGCACGTCCTCGCCGCCGCGCGTGTCGAGCTTCACCACGTCCTCGAGGGACGCGAGGGACACCCGGTCGGCCGACGGGTAGCCGAACCGTACCCCGTCGAACTCGACCGCGACCGGCCCGTCGGGGAGGGGTCGGGCGTCGGGCTTGTCGACGATCAGCGGCCGGAGGTCGAGGATCTCGAAGACCCGTTCGAAGCTCACCAGCGCGCTCATCACCTCGACCCGGGCGCTGGCCAGCGAGGTCAGCGGCGCGTAGAGGCGCGACAGGAGCAGCGCCAGGGCGACCACCGTCCCGGCGTCGAGGCTGCCCCGCAGGGCGTACAGGCCGCCCATCCCGTAGACCAGGGCCAGCGCCAGCGAGCCGACCACGGTGAGCGCGGTGATGAAGACCCACTGGAGCATGGCCGTACGGACGCCGATGTCCCGTACCCGCCGGGCCCGGGCGGCGAACTCGGCGGACTCCTCGGCCGGCCGTCCGTACAGCTTGACCAGGGTGGCGCCGGGTGCCGAGAACCGTTCGGTCATGCGGGTGCTCATGGCCGCGTTGTGTTCGGCCGCCTCCCGCTGCAGGCGGGCGAGCCGCGACCCCATGTGGCGGGCCGGCAGTACGAAGATCGGCAGCAGGACGAGCGCCAACAGCGTGATCTGCCACGAGAAGCTGAGCATCACGGCCAACGTCAGCAGCAGGGTGACCGCGTTGCCGACCACGCTGGACAGCGTGTCGCTGAACGCCCGCTGGGCGCCGATCACGTCGTTGTTCAGGCGGCTGACCAGCGCACCCGTCCGGGTCCTCGTGAAGAACGCCACCGGCATCCGCTGCACGTGGTCGAAGACGGCCGTCCGCAGTTGGACGATCAGCCCCTCACCGATGCTGGCGGAGAGATATCGCGTGACCAGGCCCAGACCCGCTTCGGCGAGGGCGATCACGGCGATCAGTACGGCCAACCGGACCACGACGCCGCCGTCGGCACCGTCCACGATCGCGTCGACCACCCGACCGGCGAGAATCGGCGACGCCACCGTGAGCACGGCCGTCACCACACTCAACAGGAGAAATCTGACGATCATTGCGCGGTGCGGTCGGGCGAACCGCCCGATCCGCTTCAGGGTGGCGCGGGACAGCGGTCGCTCGTCCCGCGCGTTCATCGCGTGGCGAAGCGACGTCCACGCGGTAACTTCCATGCTCATGCGTACCTCCGATCTCGGAGGCTAGAACCTCATCCGAACTTCAGGTCAAGCCGCGCGATAGGGCTCCCGCGTGCCGTTGACCAATCCGTGGCTGGCCGGGCCCACGCCGGGTGGGCGGCTCGACCGTGACCGGCTTGAAGAGCGCATTCTCAACCTGCTGTCGTCGCAGAACATGTGCGTCCTCGCCACCACGGGTCCGGACGGACCGCTGGCCACGCCGGTGCGGTACTACCCGCTCGGCTTCGCAGTGCTGTTCACGGCCGCGCCGCGTTCGCCCAAGATGCGCAACATCGCTGCCGATCCACGAGTGTCCGTCGGGATCTTCGCGCCCCTGGTCGGGCTGGCCAGCAGCCGGGGGCCCAGGTGTTCGGAACTGCCCGGGTCATTGACCCAGGGCATCCGGACCGTCCGCAGTACCGGGAGGCGTTCCGATGGGAGAACGAGCACGCCGAGCGGGGGCGACCGCTGTCCGAGCCTCCCGAGGACACCCTGGTGGTCGTCGAGGCTGATCGGATCGTCTACACCGAACACTGGCTGCGGCGTGAAGGGTTCGCACCCCGCCAGGTCTGGCGCCGCTCGTCACATGATCGGCCAAACCCCTCCAAGGCCTGACGTACGTTCCTCTACCCCGCCGGCCTGATCCTCAGCGCCGCTCTCATCTGCCACAAGCTGAGCGGCGGTGGCACTAGTTCGGCGTCGATGAGGGACCATTCTTGAGGAAAAACGGCGTGCAGCAGGTCGGTGAGGCTGGCGGGTGGGAAATCTGGCCAGGAACGTTGTGGGTCGTGCCGGCGGTTGAGAAGTCGATCAAGGAAACGCTGAGTGCGGACGAGTCCCTCGGTCGCCTCACTCACGCTGAGCGCGCCGTCCTGTACGGCTGTGGCGAACTCATCGAGATCCAAGACCCGGTAGGGAGGGTCGTTGGGTCTCACGATCACGTCGATCCACAGGTCGTCGACCGTGACCACGCTCCCATGATCAGTGACTCTAACCAGGTCGCAATACCACCAGCCCTGCTGCTGCGCTGGAAATATGACCGGCTGATTGATCTGGAACGCATCATCGAGAAGCACGAAGCTGCGCTGCTCATATGGTCGATTGTCGAGGTGAAATCCCCAGTCGTAGACGATGGCGTCGCCAAGACGTAGCCCCGCTGCCCAAAGCTTCCCGTCGCGCACCACGTCACAGGCGTCGGTCTACGGTCGAAACCGTCGGTCACCCGCATCAGATTCACAGGTCGACGAGTCGACGACCAACCATTATCGGCAGGGCACGCGCTAGTTGCGTCGGTGGTAGTGGTTGCGGCGAGGAATCTGGTTGGGGTCGAGCCAGGCCGGCGGGACGAACATCGGTCGACCGTCGCTGCCGAGCCGGACCGTCCACTCTCCCTGGTGTATGTGACGGTGATGGTAGCCGCAGAGCAGGACGGCGTTGGTGAGGCTCGTGGACCCGCCGTCGACCCAGTGACGGATGTGGTGGGCGTCGCACCAGCGGGGTGGACGGTCGCAGCCCGGGAAGGCGCAGCCACGGTCACGCAGCACGAGGGCGCGCCGCAGGGAACCGGTGATGAGGCGGCGTTGCCGGCCCACATCGAGTGGCTGACCAACGCCGCCGAGCACGGCGGGGAGGATGGCGGCGTCGCAGGCGAGCCGACGCACCGTCTGCGGGGTCAGGGCGAGACCGGTGTCGAGGGCGCCGGCGCCGAGTTGCTGGCTCAGGGAGTCGTAGCCGGTGGTGACGACGATCTGAGCGGGCTCGCCGCCGTTCGCGGGTAGGTCGCCGGTGCGCAGGGCGAGTCGGCAGACGTCGGCGAGGGCGTCGTGGCGGCGTTGGCCCGGCGTACGGGTGTCGTCCGGGCCGGCGGGCCCGCTGAGCGGGTCGATGGCGGCGCGGAGCAGGCCGGCGGTCTCGGCGTCGAGGGTGCCGGTGAGTCGCAGCCGCCCGTCCGTCTGCTCGGACACCGTCAGGTGTCGGTCGCGGTCGGCTCGGCGGGCGGCGGCGTCCAGCGCGGCCTTCGCGGCGGCGTCGGCGGCATCCGGTGCGACGTGGTCGAGGATGCGGGTGCTCATCCTTCGCAGCAGGGTGGGGTCGAACTGTCCGGCCCATTCGACGAGGACGCCGGTGGCTTTGTCGGCGACCGCGGCGCCGGCGGCGGAATGCACCGTGGTCACGGTGTCGGTGATAACCCGCGCCTGTTCGGCGGTGATGGCACCGTGGGCCAAGGCCTGCCGTGCCCCGTCGTTGCGGCCGTTGTCGAGGGCGGCGGCGAGGTCGACGAGCCGCCGGGCGGCAGGAATCGTGAGGCGCAGGCGTTCGCGGAGCCACACGGTGGTGCTGGAGGCGCCCTGGGCGCGAGCCGTGCCGCGACCGTCCAGCTCGCGGACGAGGGTCAGCTGGAGCGCGACGAGGCGTTGCGCGAGGCGATGCGTGGCGTCGAGCGCGGCGATCAGCTCCTGTTCGCCCAGGCTCCAGGCGGACGCGTCGAGGCAGGCGTCAACTGCCTCGTCTACCTGCGCCAGCTCCTCGACCACGATCCGACACTAGAACACCTGTACGACACTTTCAGTCATCATGATCGATTGGATGCCCAGTCTGTGGCGCGCTTCGGTTCTCCGGCTGGGAACGATTCAAAGGCCTCCGATCTCCCGTACGAGTCACGGGCGGGAATGATGTGGCGGTGGATACGGATGAGGCCCTGCGACTGGCTCGGTCCCAGTTGCCGTCGGACAGAGCCCGGGCCGGATGTCACCTGAGCACTGTCGTTGGGAGTGAACCGGTAGACGCCGTGGTCCGGAGTCTCCTCCTTGGCCACGCGAATACCGCGGTCATCGACGCGACCGCCGAGGCGCTGTCGGCGTCGCAACGCAGCTGGGCTGCGGCTACTTTCGAGTTGGCCTGCGCTGGGTCGGACGACCGCTTGCGTTTCCGGGCCGCGCTACAGAGTCTGCTCTCCGATCCTGACCCAGATACCCGTGCCGGCGCCCAAGACCTGCTTGATCGAGTCGCTCGGGCGCTGCCGGACTGAGCGGTGCCGGTCGCCGTGGTCGCGTCGACGTTGGTAGTGCCGCCACCCCGTACGGAATGGCGGCGCGATCACCTCTCACCGCACGCGACATGCGGCCGACAGGTCAGCCGATGCGGAACTGCTCGCCGTAGACGGCGAAGACCAACGGCGTGTTCAGGTTGAAGTTGCCGTTGTTCAGGAACACCCGCTGGGCCGTGTCGACGCGGGAGGTGTCCGAGTGGGCCTCCTCCTTCTTCATCTCGACGACCCGCTCGTCCAGGAACGCGTTGAGCCAGGTCCGCTCGTCGCCACCCTGTGCCGGGGGCTTCGCCCGGGTGAGGGCGCGGCTGCGGATCTGACGCATGCCCTCGTACCCGTGCATGACCGCCGCGTCGTAGTAGGCGAACTGGCCGAGTGCCCGTACCCCGTCGCTCTTGCCGTCGCGGACCGACGGGTTGAAGTAGACCCGGTCCCGCTCGGCCTCCTGCGCGGCCCGGAACACCGAGTCGTTGGCGGCGGTACGCCAGTCGCGGGGGAAGTTGGGGTCAAGGCCCGCGTGCGACGCGGTGCCGTTGACGGCGCGCAGCGCCGGCAGGTAGCCGGCCAGCACGTTGCCGGGCTTGGTGTTCGTGTACGCCTGGACGAGTTCGAGCATGTCGCCGGTGCCGGAGCAGAAGCCGATGATGCCGGCGGTGTAGCCGCGACCGTCGCCGATGTCCTCGATGTAGGAGAACTGGGCGCGCCAGTCGAGCGAGGAGTTTTCGGCGGCCGAGACGAGTTGCATGGCGACGTCCTTCTTCGCCGGGTCGTCCAGGTTGGTGCCGGTGGAGCCGCTGGCGGTCGGCGTGGGGGTGGGGGTGCTGCCGCCGGGCAGGGTCCACTGCTGGTTGGTGCCGCCGCCGCAGGTCCAGATCTGCAGTCGCGCGCCGTTCGCGGTGCTCCGGTCGGTCACGTCGAGGCACTTGCCCGAGGCGGTGTTGACCAGGGCGCCCCCGCTGCCGGCGGTCCACTTCTGGGCGCCGGTGTTGTTGCAGTCGTACAGCTGGATCTTGGCACCGTTGGTGGTCGACGCGGCGGTGACGTCGAGGCACTTGCCGAGCGCGCGTATCGAGTTGTCGCTGTTGCCCACCGTCCAGGTCTGGGCCGCCGTGCCGTTGCAGTCGTAGAGCTGCACCGCCGTCCCGTTGGCCGAGCTGGCGCCGGCCACGTCGACGCACTTGCCGGCCAGGCCGGTGATCGGGCCGGCGGTCGCGGCGCTGGCCGACGGCAGGCCGTAGCCGACCGCCGCGACGCCGATCAGCAGGGTGCCCACGGCGTAGGCGGCTGTTCTCTTGCGCACCATGGTGTTCCTCGGGGGAAAGGGGCGGCATGCCGCCGACCGGTCGGGTGCCCGGCGTGGGGGAGGGCGCCGGGGCAACCCGAATAACAGGAAACTGTATTAACAGATAGCAGTATGTCGATCACCTGTCAATCGGGCTCAACCGGGCATTGTGGTGGCGGCACCCTGGAGCGCGGAGACGCACGCACGCACCGCGGGGTGCTCACCCGCCCCTCTGCGGTAGGCGACCCGCGTACGGCGGCGAATGGCCAGCGGGAGCAGCCGAACCTGCGGGCCGGGCCGGGGAATGGCGAGTTGGGGAACGAGGGCGACGCCCTCGCCGGCGGCGACCAGGGCGAGCGTGGCGGTGAAGTCGTCGACGTGGTGCCGCACCGCCGGAGCGAAACCCGCCACCCGGCAGACGTGCAGGGCCACCGAGTGGCAGAGCGTCCCGGGAGTGCCGACGATCCACGGCGCGTCGCGCGCCGCGCCGACCGGATCGGCGCCGCCGCCGTCCGACACGACCCTGGGGGGTACGGCGAGGTGGACCGTCTCCTCCAGCAGCGCGACCGAGTCCAGCGCCGGATCGGGCGGGACCGGCGTGATGTCGTAGTCGTGCAGCAGCGCGACGTCGAGCTGCCGGCTCCGGAGGGCGGCCGGCATGTCGACCGGATCCAGTTCGGTGATCATCAGATCGAGCGCGGGATGGTCACGGGCCAGGGTGACCAGCGCCGCCGGGAGCAGGGTGCGGACGGCGCTGGGGAAGGCGCCGATGCGTACGCTCCCGCGCAGCCCCGTTCGCGCGGCCGCGAGGGTCGCGTCGGCGGCTTCCAGCGCGGCCAGGATGACCTCGGTGTGCCGCACGAGGGCGTGGGCTGTCGCCGTGAGGCTGACCCGGCGGCCGGTGCGCTCCAGCAGCCGGGTGCCGGCCTCCCGTTGCAAAGCGGCCAGTTGCTGCGACACGGCGGACGGCGTGTAGGCGTGTGCCTCGGCGACCGAGGCGATGGTGCCGAGACGGGCCAGGTCCCGCAGCAGGACGAGGCGACGGACGTCAAGCATCAGTTCAGCTTAGGTATTGCCCCAGCAATCGGAACTGGACCTGTCCGGTCCGGTCCACCGAGAGTGGAGGCATGACCCTGACCGGCCTGTACGTGCCCCTGATCACCCCGTTCGACGGCACCGGAGCCGTCGCCACCGACGCGCTGACCGCGCTGGCCGTCGACGCCCTGGACGCCGGTGCGGCCGGTCTGGTCGCGCTGGGAACGACGGGCGAGCCGGCCGCCCTCAGCGACGAGGAGCAGAGCGTGGTCCTCGACGTCGTGGCCGAGGTGTGCCGAGTGCGCGGCGCGCGCCTGTTCGTCGGCGCCAACAGCGTCGCGGCGTTACGCGCGCTGGGGGACCGGCCCGAGGTGACGGCGGCCCTGAGCCTGGTACCGCCGTTCCTGCGTCCGGGCGCCGCGGGAGTGCTCGCCCACTTCGCCGACCTCGCCCGGGCCAGCCCGGTCCCACTGGTCGTCTACCACGTCCCGTACCGGACCGGGCAGCAACTCCACGCCGACGATTTCCGCCGGCTCGCCGAGGTGCCCGGTGTCGTCGGCGTCAAGTACGCCACGGGTGGGATCGACGCGGACACGATCAACCTCCTCGCCGACGTCCCGCCCGGCTTCGCCGTACTCGGTGGTGAGGATCCGCTCCTCTCGCCGCTGCTCGCTCTCGGCGCGCACGGGGCCATCGCGGCCTCGGCCCAGGTCGCGGCGGCGGAGTTCGTCCGGTTGGTCAGCCACTGGCACGCGGGCGACGTGGCGTGCGCACGGTCGCTCGGTCATCGACTCGCGGGCCTGTCGGCGGCGCTGTTCGCCGGCCCCAACCCGACCGTCATCAAGGCGGTGCTGCACGCGCGAGGGCGCATCCCGACCCCGGCGGTACGACTGCCGCTGCTGGCCGCCGACCAGGACGCGACCCGGCGGGCGCTGCGTCGCCTGGACACGTTGGTAAGCAAGCCGACGTGACCGGGCGACCCGACCCGGCGGAGATGAAGATCATTTGTTCATTCGGCCGATGCGCGCCGGTCCGCGTCGGTCGCTATCGTCAGCCGGCGCGCGGGCCCCGACGGTGCCCGGAGCGCGCAGGCCGATGGGCGCCGGCAGCGCCACGAACCCGCGAGGAGCCCCACCATGGCCGTCGATCTCCGCCGTACCCTGCCCTGGTGGGCCGCCGCGACCGCCGTGGTGGCGCTGTCGGCCTGCGGGACCGCCGACTCCGCCGAGCCGGCCGCCGCGCCTGCCACCAGCGGCGCGGCGGCGACGACGCCGCCCGCGCCGGCGCGGGGAAAGCTGCGCGGGTACGGCACGGTGCAGCAGCTCACCGAGGCCGCGGACCTGGTGGTACGCGGCGAGGTCGGATCCGCCGGTTTCCGGGTCGACGAGGTGCTGCGGGCCAGGAGCGATTCCGGGGTACGCCCCGGAGCGTCGATCACGCTCGCCCGCCTCGACGCGGGGGTGGCCGACATGGCGAACATGTCGACCATCGAGGCGGGTCAGCCCGTGGTCCTCTACCTGTCCCAGGACGCGGGGGCCGCGACGCCGACGTACCGGACGCTCAGCGGCGACTTCGGTGTCTTCGACGTGACCGGATCCGGCGACGACGCCGTCGCGTCCACCCGCTCGCAGGCGATGGCAGTCACCGGCCTGCACACCGAGGACGCGACGGCGTCGGGTCACGGTTTCCGCACCACCCTCGGCCAGTTGCGCGCGGTCGCCCAGCGGCCGTGAGGCTGCCGCGTGCTCAGTGTTCCCGGTAGGTGGCCCGGTCGAAGTCGGCGTACACCCCGTCGCCGCCGAGATCCTGCACCCACAGCCCGAGGAAGGACCCGGTGAAGCCCCACGCCGCCGGCTCCCCGTCGATGATCAGCGCGGCGTGCTCGTCGGACAGGATGGTCGCGTCCAGGTCGACGGGCAGGCGCTGCCAGCCGGACCCCAGGTCGTAGTCGAAGCGCACCACGGGCCCGTCGAACACCGCCCGCAGGCCGACCCGGGTGACACCGCTGGCGTCGACGGTCAGCTCCGGGTACGGCGTGCGCCGGCCGTTGTCCGAACTGAGCAGCTCCAGCACCGTGCGCCCGTCGTCGGCGCGGGTCAGGTAGAGGTGGTGCCAGTTCAGGGTGTTGTAGTACGCGGTGATGCCGGCGAGCTGCCGGTGGTCGATCGGGTCGAACTCGACGACCGTCTCCAGCGAACAGTGCGTCGCCCCGACCCGCCGCGCGACCAGGCTCGGCGCCTGCCGGCCCACCGGCGACTGTCCACCGTGGATGCGCAGGTGCGAGGGGCGGGAGCGCAGGTCGACCCAGTCCGCGGTGGCCGGTCGGCGCAACGTCGACCAGCAGGATGCCAGCTCGGCGGCGTCGAAGTCGTCGGTGGCCGGCTCCTCGGGCCACGGGTGCGGCGACAGGTCCGGTGCGACGACCTCCTCGGCCGGAACCCCGCCGGGGATGCGGGGCCAACCGCCGTCCGGCCACTCGACCCGCTGGATCGCGGTCTCGCGCCCGAGCACGCAGTTGCCCAGCGGTGAGTAGGGGCGACCGACCAGGTGGGCCAGATACCACCCGCCGTCGGGAGTCTGGACCAGGCTGCCGTGCCCCGCCTTCTGCAGGCGCAGGTCGGGTCGGCCCACCGAGGTGAGCAGCGGCCCGTCCGGGTCCACCTCGTACGGGCCGAACAGCTCCCGCGAGCGCGCCACGGTGACCTGGTGTTCCCAGCTCGTGCCGCCCTCGGCGGTGATCAGCCAGTACCAGCCGTCGTGGCGGTACAGGTGTGGCCCCTCGGTCACCCCGACCGGCGTGCCGGTGAACAGGATGCGGGGCCGGCCGACGAGCCGACGAGCCGTCCGGTCGTACTGCTGGATCTCGATGCCGCCGAAGCGGTCCCGGCCGGGACGCCAGTCCGCGCTCATGCTCAGCAGCCAGCTGGTGCCGTCGTCGTCGTGGAACAGGGCGGCGTCGAAGCCGCGCCCGTGCAGCTTCACCGGATCCGACCAGGGTCCGGCGATGTCGGGCGCGGTGATCAGGAAGTTCTGCGGGTCCCAGTAGCCGCTGGCGAAGCTGGCCACGTCGCTGTAGACGAGGTGGAACTCCCCGTCGTGGTACGTCAGGTCGGGGGCCCACACGCCGTTGGAGTCGCCGCAGCCGCGCAGGTCCAGCAGGCGGCGGTCGGTGATGATCCCACCCAGTGGGCGCCAGTTCACCAGGTCGCGCGAGTGGTGCACGCGTACCCCGGGATACCACTCGAAGGTCGAGGTGGCCAGGTAGAAGTCATCGCCGACGCGCAGGATCGACGGATCCGGGTGGAACCCGGCGAGGACGGGGTTGCGGATCGACCAGGCAGCGGTCGCCACGTCAGCGGTGTCGGTCGACACGAGGGCTCCTCTGTGCGGTGCGGCTGTGAAACTTCCGGAAACTTGCGGGAACCAGATCACTGGAAGCCCCTCGTACGGTAGCCGGTCTTATCGCGATAGGACAGGGGTCTTGACCGCTGGGGGAACTGCTCGTAGCGTCCCGGCCATCGATCGGTAATACCGACGAAGCAATGAAAGTTCCGGAGATCCAGGTTCGAACCCTTGCCGGCTCGGCCGGCGTCCGAGCAAACCGTGAGTCCCCGAAGGGATGGATCATGACAGCGCACCTTTCCCGCCGATCGCTGCTCGGCATCGCCGGCGCCGGCGCCGGCGCCTACCTGCTCAGCGCCTGCAGCGGCGACGACAAGTCCAGCGACCCGAACTCGCCGCAGACGATCAACTGGTGGCACATCCAGAACACCGAGCCGATGCTGCCGGTCTGGGCCGCGATGGCCAACGAGTACAAGACCGCGCACAGCAACGTCACGTTCACCATCCAGCCGCTGGAGAACGAGGCGTTCAAGGCCAAGCTCACCACCGCCACGCAGGCCGGCGACCCGCCGGACCTGTTCCAGTCCTGGGGCGGCGGCGTGCTCAAGCAGCAGGTCGACGCGGGTCTGGTCAAGGACCTCACCGACGACGTGAAGGACCTGGTCAGCGGCATCCTGCCGGCCGCCATGGGGCCGTACACGATCGACGGGAAGATCTACGGCATCCCGTTCGACATCGGCATGGTCGGGTTCTGGTACAACAAGGACCTCTTCACCCGCGCCGGCATCACCGAGCCGCCCGCCACCTGGGCCGCCCTGCTCGACGCGGTCCGCAAGCTCAAGACCGCCGGCATCACCCCGGTCGCCATCGCCGGCAAGGACAAGTGGCCGGCCCACTTCTACTGGTCGTACCTGGCGATGCGGATCGGCGGCGTCGGCGCGCTGCAGAAGGCCGTCGACGACAAGAACTTCGACACTCCCGACCTCGTGGCGGCGGGTGAGCGGCTCAAGGAGCTCGTCGACCTGCAACCCTTCCAGAAGGGCTTCCTCGGCGCCGAGTACGGTTCCCCGGACGGGCAGGCCGCCACCATGGGCAACGGCGGTGCGGCCATGGAGCTGATGGGCCAGTGGGCGCCGGCGGTGCAGGCGTCCAGCTCGACCAGCAAGAAGGGCATCGGCGACAAGCTCGGCTTCTTCCCGTTCCCCGCCGTGGACGGCGGTAAGGGCAGCGCCACCGAGGTCTTCGGCGGCGGCAACGGCTTCGCCGTCGGCAAGGACGCCCCGGCCGCGACCATCGATTTCCTGAAGTTCCTGCTCAGCGTGGACAACCAGCGGCGGTCCGCGAAGACCGGCGCGGTACTGCCCACGGTGAAGGACGCCACCGACGCCATCAGCGACCCGAACAACAAGGTCGTCGCGGAGACCCTGGCGAAGAACACCGGCTTCCAGCTCTACCTCGACCAGGCGTACGCGCCCGCGCTCGGGCAGCAGATCAACGACAGCGTCGCCGAGATCATCGCCGGCAAGAAGGCGCCTGCGGCGATCCTCAAGGACATCACGCAGGTGGCAAAGACCGTCTGATCGTGACCCCGTACCCATCCGTAGCCGGCGATAGATACCGAGTGGAGCAGGCATGACCAGGCCATCGACCGTGTCGTACCCAGGACGCGGCGACACGGCGACAGATCCGCCGGCACCGGGGCCGGGCACCGCGCGACGGCGCGGCCGCCAGCCCCGGCCGGGGCGGGGTGGCGTCCTTGCCGTCTTCCTGACGCCCGCCCTGACGCTGTTCCTGCTGCTGGTCATCACGCCCATCCTGGTGGCCGGCTACGCCAGTCTGTACAAGTGGAACGGCTTCGGGCTGCCGGAGAACTTCATCGGGCTGGACAACTACACCCGCGCCTTCGCAGACCCGACCTTCCGCGGTGACCTGTGGCGCGGGCTGGTGCTGGTGCTACTGTCGCTGACCGTGCAGCTGCCCGCCGCGCTGGCCCTGGCCATGCTGCTCAACCAGCCGCTGCGGGGCCGAGCCGTCTACCGGCTGATCTTCTTCGCCCCGTACGTGCTCTCCGAGGTCACCACGGCCGTCCTGTTCACCCTGGTGTTCTCACCCAACCGGGGCCTGGGCGAGTCGGTCTCCACGTTCCTCGGAGCGGAGGCGGGCGCGGTCTTCGCCGACCCGTCCACCGTGCTGTTCGCGGTCTTCCTGGTGGTGTCCTGGAAGTACTTCGGCCTCTACATGATGCTCTTCCTGGCCGCCCGACAGGGCATCCCGAAGGAGCTGTCCGAGGCTGCGGTCACCGACGGCGCCACCGCCTGGCAGGCGTTCCGCCACGTCACCCTGCCGCTGCTCGGGCCGACGATCCGGATCAGCATCTTCCTGTCGGTCATCGGCACCATCCAACTGTTCGACATGGTCTGGGTGCTCACCGGCGGCGGTCCGATCCACTCCTCGGAGACGATGGCCGTCACCATGTACCAGTTCGGCTTCCGTCGGTTCGAGGTCGGCTACGCCAGCGCGATCAGCATGGTCATGTTCCTGCTGAGCCTCGTCTTCGCCCTGTTCTACCAGCGCATCGTCCTGCGTCGGGACACCGCGGGCGCGATCACCAACCAGGGAGGCCAGCGATGAGCGCCACGACCAGTAGCGCCCAGCGGACCCGCAGCGTCGTGCTGCACCTCGTCTGCATCGTCGTCGGCGCGCTCATCGTCGTACCGGTCTGGTTCGGTGTGATCGGTGGCTTCAAGGACAACGGCCAACTGTCGACAAACCCGCTGGGTCTGCCCGACCCCTGGGTGCCGTCGAACTACACCGACCTCTTCGCCTCCGGGGTGTTCTGGCGGCAGCTCGGCAACAGCCTGCTCATCGCGGTCAGCAGCACGTTCATCGTCGTCGCCGCGGCGGCGATGGCCGCGTTCGTCTTCGCCCGGTACGCCTTCCGGGGCCGCGAGTTCCTGGTGACCCTGTTCGCGATCGGCCTGATGTTCCCGTTCGCGGTGGCGATCCTGCCGCTGTTCGTCCTGCTGCGCGCCATCGGGCTGCTGGACAACCCGCTCGGCGTCATCCTGCCCCAGGCCGCCTTCGGGCTGCCGATCACCATCATCATCCTGCGTCAGTTCTTCCGGACCATTCCGGGCGAGGTGGAGGAGGCCGCCGTCCTGGACGGGTGCAGCTCCTTCGGGTTCTTCTGGCGGGTGCTGCTGCCGATGGCCCGGCCCGCGCTGGCCACCGTCTCGGTCCTGGCCGTCGTCACCAGCTGGAACAACTTCATGCTCCCGCTGGTCGTCTTCAGCGACCAGAGCTGGTGGACCCTGCCCGTCGGCGTCCAGGCGTTCCAGGGGCAGTACGCCGACGACACCGCCCGGGTGCTCGCCTACGTCGTCCTGTCCATGCTTCCCGCACTGGGCTTCTACGCCGTGGCGGAACGTCAACTGATCGGTGGCCTGACCGGCAGCGTCAAGGGGTGAGAACACCGGATCGCCGACCGACCTGAAACGCCCCGCCAGACAAAGGAGCGGACCGTGGGCTCCGACAACGGCCGAAACGTCACCATCGCGATGATCGCGCGACTGGCCGGTGTCTCCGTGCCCACGGTCTCGCGGGTCATCAACGGCCGCACCGACGTCGCTCCCGAGACCCGGGAGCGCGTCGAGGCCCTGCTCAACCAGCACGGCTACCGCCGACGCACCCAGGCCCGGCGGACCGAGGCCGCGCTGATCGACCTGGTCTTCAACGACCTGGACAGCCCGTGGGCGGTGGAGATCATCCGCGGGGTGGAGGACGTCGCCCGCGCCAGTGGTGTCGGCACCGTCGTCTCCGCCATCCACTGGCGCATCTCCTCGGCCAAGCAGTGGCTCGACAACATGCGGACGCGGTCCACCGAGGGCGTCATCTTCGTGACCTCGATGGTGAACCCGCCACTACAGGCGGAGCTGCGCCGGCTGCACCTGCCCGTGGTCATCATCGACCCCGCCGGCGTCGACCCGCAGGAGTCACCCACCATCGGCGCGACCAACTGGGCGGGCAGCCTGAGCGCCAACCAGTACCTGATCGGTCTCGGTCACCGCCGGATCGGCTTCATCGCCGGCCCACCGCACCTGATGTGCAGCCGGGCCCGGATGGACGGCTACCGCGCGGCGTTGGGGGCCGCCGGCATCGCCGTCGACGACGCCCTCATCCGGCCCGGAAACTTCTACCACGAGTCCGGCTTCACCTCGGGCACGCAACTGCTGTCCCTGCCGGACCCCCCGACCGCCATCTTCGCCTCCAGCGACCAGATGGCCCTCGGCGTCTACGAGGCGGTCCGCAAACGTGGCCTGCGGGTGCCCGACGACGTCAGCGTGATCGGTTTCGACGACCTGCCCGAGGTCCGTTGGTGCTCCCCGCCCCTGACCACGGTCCGTCAACCGCTCGCGGAGATGGGCATGCTGGCCGCCCGGACGGTCCTGCGACTCGCCGGGGGCGAGAAGACCGAGAGCCCGCGTATCGAACTCGCCACCGAACTCGTCGTCCGCGACAGCGCCCGACCACCGCACTGACCGCTGCCTTTCCCGACAGTCAGCCTCTGTTCGGGTCGCGCCGGCAGCGATGAGCGGCGCGGGGCGAGACGATCACGGTCGCGTGAGGGCTGGGCCGGGCTCAGCCGAGGTCGTGTTCCTCCGGCGAGGTATTCACGACCCAGGCGAGCGGCATGCTCGCCCGAGCCGCATACTGCTCACCGTCAAGGCGATGCATCGTGACGGTCTGGGTCGAGTCCTGATCGACCACCCAGTATTGGGGAATGCCCGCGGTAGCGTATTCGATGCGTTTCGTCACCGTGTCGACACCCTCGGAACCCGGCGACACGATCTCAACCACGAGGAGCACGTCCGCGACGGGGAGCCAGACGCCGTCCGCCTGCGCCTTGCTCCACACGACCAGGTCCGGGATACGCCCGCCGATCCCGCCGTCCCGGCCGGGGATGCGCAGGCCGACGGCTTGGGCGATGCGCTCCGCCGGTACCCCGCCCTGCGCGAGCCAGAGCATGAGCCGGGTCGCGATGATCGCGTGGGCATATCCCGGCGGCGGCATGATCGAGACCACTCCTTCGGGGCTGATTTCATACCGGTGGTTCTCGTCCGCAGCCATCATCGCGGTGAGGTCGTCGAGCGTGACGACAGAGGGCATGAACCTGCCAACCGCCTCTGAGCTCATGGACGCATGGTACTGGTTTGTCTCCCGATCCTGTGCTGCCTGCAGCTGCTGCGTGTTGTCCAGAGGCGTACGCGCTCGGTTTGTTCAGAGCCAGCCGTTGGCGCGGGCGGTGCGGGCCGCCTCGATGCGGTTGCGGGTGGCGGTCTTGCCGATGGCGGCGGACAGGTAGTTGCGCACGGTGCTCTCGGACAGGTGCAGCGCGGCGGCCACGTCGGCGACGGTGGCGCCGTCCACGGCGGCGGCGAGCACCTGGCGCTCCCGGTCGGTGAGCGGGTTCGGGCCGGCCGCGAGGGCGGCGGCGGCCAGCGTCGGGTCGATCACCCGCTCACCGGCGAGCACCCGTCGCACGGCCACCGCCAACTCCTGCACCGGCCCGTCCTTGACGAGGAAGCCGTGGGCACCGGCCTCCATGGCCCGGCGCAGGTAGCCGGGCCGTCCGAAGGTGGTCAGGATCAGCACCCGGCAGGACGGTAACCGGTCGCGCAGCGCGGCGGCGGTGTCGAGGCCGCTGCCGTCGGGCATCTCGATGTCCAGCAGCGCCACGTCGGGGCGTACCCGAAGGGCCTCCCGCGTGGCCTGCGCGCCGGTCGCGGCCTCGGCCACGACCTCGATGTCGGGTTCGAGGTTCAACAGCAGGGCCAGCGCGCCGCGCATCATGCCCTGGTCCTCGGCGAGCAGGAGTCGGATCACGACGTCCACCGCCCGGCGGGCGGGTGGGGTAGTCGGGCGGTGAGCAGCAGCCCGCCGTCGCGGGCCGGGCCGACGTGCAGCGTCCCGCCGGCCTGCGCCAGCCGCTCGGCGAGGCCGCGCAGGCCGTTGCCGAGCTGCGGTCGGCCACCCACCCCGTCGTCGCGGATGGTCAGCACCGTCTCGTCGCCGTCGGAGGCGATCTCGATGTCGCAGCGGGACGCCCGGCTGTGCCGCACGACGTTCGTCACTCCCTCCCGCAGGACCCAACCGAACGCGTCGTCGGCCTCCACCCCGAGCGGACGGTCCACGCCCTGGACGGTGACGGCTATCCCGACGTCGGCCAGGGCCGCACGGACGCTGTCGAGTTCCCGGGCGAAACTGCGCTCCCGGTAGCCGGTGACCGCCTCGCGCACCTCGGCGAGCGCGGTACGACCGATCCGTTCGATGTCCGTCGCCTCGGTGACGACCCGCTGCGGGTCCGTCGGCGCGAGCCGCCGTACCACCTCCGCCTTGACCACCACCAGGGACAGCGTATGACCCAGCAGGTCGTGCAGGTCGCGCGCGAAACGCAGCCGTTCCTGCTCCACGGCCGTGCGGGCCAGCTCCCGCTGGGTGCGCCGCAGCTCCTCCACCAGCCGTGCCATGCGGGCGAACGCCAACGTCAGCGTGCCCCCGAGCACGGTGATCAGCGCCATCTGGGCGGTGTCGGCAGCCGGCAACCGATGCGCCGTACCGATCACCACGATGGCGGCGACCGATCCGCCGACCCACCCGAACCCCCAGGCCGGGCGGACGAAGGCGACCGCACCGACCGTGGCGACGTACAGGAAGAGGACCAGCCAGCCCTCCGGCCCGCCGCCGTACGCGACGGCGAGTCCGGTCCCGAGCAGCGCGAACACCACGAGCCCGCCGTGGTGCACGGCTGGTCGGACGGCCAGGTCCGCCACGGGTACGGCCACCAGGGCGAGATAGAGCAGGGCGAAGACGGCAAGTCCCGCCGCCGCCGGTGCGGCGGGGCGCACCTGCCCGTGTGCGATCGCGGCGGCCGGCGTCAGCAGCAGCCAGAGCCAGAGGGTGTGCGCGGCGACCAGCAGGAGACCGCGACGGTTGCGGCTGAAGCCGGTCGTGCCCGACGGCATGGTGGACACCGTATCGGGGGTCACCGGCGAACGGTGGACCGCCGGTACGCCCACACCGCGAGCGCCGTGAACGCCAGCGTCCACCCGGTGAGCACGGCGAGCCCGGACGGGGTGGGCGCCAGCCCGGCGGCCGACCGCCAACCGAGTTCGGCGAACCGGTATGTCGGCAGGGCGTGTGCCAGATGGCGCAGCACGGAGGGGAAGTACGCCACCGGCACCAGCAGGCCGCCCAGCACCGACAGGCCGAGGAAGACGAGGAAGTTGACCGGCTGGGCGAGCTGCGGGGCGAGACCGTACCCGATGGCGAGCCCGAGCAGGGCGAACGGCACCGTGCCGACCCACATCAGCAGCAGCAGCGCGGCCCACCGGCCGGCGTCCAGCTCGACGTGGTGCTGGATGCGTCCGGCGCAGCCGACCGCGACCACCGACGGCACCCCGCTGAGGGTGCAGACCAGCGCCTTCGCGGTCACCGCGCGCCAGGCGGGCAGCGGCGTGACGCGGAGTTGGCGCAGCCAACCGGAGGCCCGCTCCTGGGAGACCGACGCGCCCACCGAGAGCACGCCGGCCACCGCGCCGTAGCCGGCCAGGCCGACCATGAGGGCCACCGCCGCGTCGACGCCCTCCAGTCGCTCACCGCCCGGGCCGACGCCCGAGAAGATGAGGTACGTGACCACCGGCGTGAGGACGGTGAACAGCAGCAGCCGCGGGTCGCGGGTCAGTCGGCGCAGTTCGAATCGCAGGTACGCGCGCATGTCAGTGCTCCGTCGGTGTCGCGGTGAGGGTGAGGAAGGCGGCTTCCAGGGCGACGGCGGTGACCTCCAGGCCCTGGAAGCCGCGCGTGCCGGCGAGCGCGAGGACGGTGGCGTCGGCATCGTCGGTGGTGAGGGCGACCCGATCGCCCCGGACCTGTACCGAGCGGACCCCGGGGAGCGCGTCGAGGCCGTCGACCGGCCGGCCGTCCAGGTCGAAGGAGACGGTACGGCCGCCGGCCAGCGCACGGATCCGCGCGGGCGGCCCGTCGGCTACCACCCGTCCCGCGGCGAGCACCACGACCCGGTCGGCGAACTCGTCCGCCTCGTGCAGGTGGTGGGTGCTGAACAGCACGGTGTGCCCGTCGGCGGTGTACCTGTCGATGGCTGCCCAGAACGCCCGCCGGGCGGCGACGTCGAGCGCGGCGGTGGGTTCGTCGAGGACCAGCAGGTCCGGGTCGCCGGCCAGCGCGAACGCGAAACGTGCGCGCTGCGCCTCGCCGCCGGAGAGTTTGTCGAGGCGGCGACCGGCGCGTTCGGTCAGCCCGGCCAACGCCAGTATCCGGTCGGTGTCGAGCGCGCGCGGGTACAGCGCCCGGGCCAGGTCGACGACCTCCCGGATCGTCGCGCTCGGCGCCCAGCCGGCGTCCTGGAGCATCGCGCCGACCCGTCCGGCCCGGACCGCCTCGTCCGGTGTACGACCGAACAGGCGCACGGTTCCGCTGTCCGGCCGGTCCAGGCCCAGCATGAGCGAGATCGTGGTGCTCTTGCCGGCGCCGTTGGGGCCGAGCAGGGCGACGGTGCTGCCCCGGGCGATCGTCAGGTCGAGTCCGTCGACGGCGCGGACCGGCCCGAACCGGCGGGTGAGACCGCTGAGGCGTACCGCTGTGTCATCCATGGCCGTCACGCTAGCCAGGCGGGCGCGGCACGGGCAGAGTCACCGGTACGCGGTCGGCCAGGACATTTGTCCCGCCGGGTGGGGTGTCCTCTTGAGCTGCCCGGAACCGCCGTGACATTCTTGGCCGTCGATGACCCGCCGCGCGGGGCCGACACCCGTCCGCTGGGCAGCCGGGACCGGAGCACGGTCGTGGGGGACGGGACAGGAGCGACGGTACGCCGGGGCCGTTCGCCGTGTGACGTACTGTCTCTCGCCGCAAAGGAACCCAGCCATGCGCAAACCGAACCGCCGTGCGGCGCTCCTGGCGGGCGTGCTGCTCGCCACCAGCGCGCTCACCGGCATCCCGCCGTCGACAGCGTTGGCGGCCGCCGAGCCTGACCCCGACGCCGTCGCGGTGACCGTCAACGTCCGCGCCGGGTTGGCGACCGTGTCCGACACCGCGTTGGGCGTCAACCACGCCATCTGGGACCAGAACCTGGGCACCGCCGGGACGTCCGACCTGCTGCGCGACGCCGGCGTGCAGATGATGCGCTATCCCGGCGGCTCGTACGCCGACATCTACCACTGGAAGGACCACACCGCACCCGGCGGGTACGTCGCGCCGAACACCGACTTCGACACGTTCATGGCGGCGGTCAAGCGGGTCGGCGCCCAGCCGATGATCATCGCGAACTACGGCACGAGCACCCCGGCGGAGGCTGCCGACTGGGTGCGCTACGCCAACGTCACCAAGGGCTACGGAGCGCGGTACTGGACGATCGGCAACGAGAACTACGGCAACGGGCTCTACGGGTCGGCGTGGGAGGCGGACGACCACCCGGACAAGAGCGCCAGCCAGTACGCGCGGCTGGTCGTCGAGTACGCCGACGCGATGAAGGCGGTCGACCCGAGCATCAAGGTGGGAGCGGTAGTGACCATGCCGGGCAACTGGCCGGACGGGATCACCGCCGGCGGCGACCCGGGCCCCTGGAACCAGACCGTGCTCTCCCTCGCCGGCCCGAAGATCGATTTCGTGGACGTGCACTGGTATCCGGGTGGCACCGCCGCCGAGTCGCTGACCCGCACCAACCAGCTCCCCGATGCGACGTACCTGCTTCGGCAGCAGCTCACCCGGTACGCGGGCCCGGACGCCGACCGGATCGGCATCAGCTTCACCGAGCTGAACGTCGACGTCGGCCGGACCACCCAGCCGGGAGCCCTGTTCCTGGCCGACGCGTACAGCGGGTTGCTGGAGAACGGGGTGTTCACCGCCCAGTGGTGGAACGTGCACAACGGCATCGGCACGGTGAGCGAGGTGGCGGGCCAGACCGACTACAACGACTTCGGCCTGCTGTCCAGCGGCACCTGCACCGCCGACGGCTCGGTGTGTGAGCCGCCGCTGAACACGCCCTTCGCGCCGTACCACGCGTTGACCATGATGAAGCTCTTCGCGAGGACCGGCGACCAGTTCGTCCGCGCCGGCAGCGACGAGCCGCTGGTGACCGCGCACGCCGTCCGGCGGGCCAACGGCGAGGTGGCCGTGCTGCTGCTCAACAAGGACCCGGACAACGCGCACCCGGTCACCATCGACTACGCCGGGTTCACGCCGTCGGCCGCCGCGCCCACCGTGCACACCCTGACCAACGGCGCGACGGGCGTCGCCACCGACCAGTCCGGTTCGGCGACCAGCCGCACGCTGCCGCCGTACTCGTTGACGACGCTCGTGCTGCAACCAGCCGGCGCGACCCCCGGGCGGCCCTCGGCGCCCGGCCAACCCACCGCGAGCGACGTCACCGACCGGACCGCGACGATCACCTGGCCGGCGGCCACCGCCGGTGCCAGCCCGATCGCCAAGTACGAAGTGTACCGGCAGAACGGCGCGGTCAGCGAGCAGCTCGGCGAAACGGCGGGCACCTCGTTCACGGTCGGCAACCTGACGCCGGGCAGCCGGTACACCGTCAACGTGCTGGCCCGGGACACGGCCGGCCGGGTGTCCTGGGCCTCGCCGCCGCTGACGTTCGCCACCGGCAGCCCGACGACCAGCGCGTGCACCGTCCGGTTCAGCACCGCCAACGACTGGGGCAACGGCTACATCGGCGGCGTCGAGATCACCAACAACGGCACCCGTCCGATCAGCGGGTGGACGCTCACCTGGACCTGGCCCACCGGCTGGCAGCAGGTGAGCAGCGGGTGGAGCGCGACGTGGGAGCAGGTCGGCACGGCCGTGCGGGTGACCCCGACCAACGACAACCGGCAGATCGCCGTCGGTGCCACCGTCAGCGCGGGCTTCGTCGGCGCGTACAGCGGGCCGAACGTGCTGCCGACCGCGTTCCGGCTGAACGGCACCGTCTGCGCGAGCGGCTGACACCGCCGCCGACAGCGTGATGCCTGTGAGGCATCTAGATGACTCACAGGCATCACGCTCGTCAGGACAGGAACAGCCCACCGCAGTCAGCCCGTCTGTCGTACGGTCACGGTGGCCGTCCCGGTCTCATCCGCGACGCAGCCGGCAAGCGCCGCCCGCCCCGCCAGCCCTGCTGTGCGGAAACGGTCAGGCGACCACCGACCGCAGTGGCACTCCGGCGGCGCGCAGCGCGCGTACCAGATCGTTGGTGAAGGGGTGTTCGTCGGCCTGGAGGCCCTGCGGGTTGGGGATCACGACGTACGCCGAGGTGCCCTTCGCGGCCGTGCGCGCGTCGGTGCTGAACCGTTCGACGATGGTCCGCGCGCGCGGCAGGTCCGTCGCCGCCACCTCGATGGTGATCGGTCGCCAGCCGCCGCCCAGGTCCGCCGCGACCGGCGCGACGGCGGCGCCGGCGCGCGCCGCGTCGACGCCCGGCGTGCGTCGGGCGCCCGGTTCGCCGGCGGGGTACAGCAGCGCGTTCGCCACCAGGTGCAGACCGTTTTCGTTGTACGCCCGAAAGAGCGGGTTGAACGCGAACAGCACCGCCCGGCCGGCGCCGGTGGGCTCGTCGACGACGGCGGCCGTGCCCTTGAGGGTGTCCGCGCCGACGGTGTAACCGTTGGCCCAGAACGTGTCACCGGCCGGGTAGCTGAGCACGTTCGTGCCGGTGCTGGTCGGGGTCAGGATCGGGTCGCTGTTGTTGAACTCGAAGTCCTCGGCGGGGCGACCCAGGGCGACCGGGTTGTCGGTGGCGACGTCGACCCGCAGGTGTGAGCCGATCACCAGGTAGTCGGCCGGCTTGGCCTTCTCGGTCGTCGAGGTGAGGCCGGCGGCGCGGGCCAGCCGGGTGCCCTCGTTGCGCAGCCCGACGTAGGTGTGGCCCTGGGCGATCCAGTCCCGCAGGTTGGCCTGCCCGGCGGCGGTCAGGCCGCCGGTGGGGCTGCTGCCGTCGGGGACCAGCAGCACGGTACGGCCGGTGAACGCCTCGGTGTTGTCGTTGATGTCGGCCGTGGTGACCGGCTTCAGGTCGAGTCCCCACCGCTTGCCGAGTACGTAACGGGCCTCGCCGTGCGAACCGGACGTGGTGGAGATGCCGGTGCCCTGGAAGAGCCCCACGTCGGGCAGGCTCAGGCGGGTGCCGGTGACCCGCCCCGCCGGGGTCAGGGTGACGCCGAGCGAGCGGGCCAGCTCGTCGGCCGCACGGTTCCACCTGCTCGCCGGTACGGCGACCGTGTTGGTCGCCAGGTCACGGGTGAGCGGCACATCGCGCCCCAGCAGGGTGAACGTGAGTTCCGCGGCGGCGGCCGAGTCCAGCGGGTAGGTGTAGGAGCCCCACGGCCAGGCCGGCCCGCTGCGGCCGCCGGAGATTCCCCGGACCGGCTGGGCCTTCGGCCGGACGTCGTCTCCGGTGTAGAGGGTGGACACGCCCATCAGCAGCGGGTTGCTCCACGACGAGACGTCGTAGAAGTACGGGAACGGGACGTACGGGTCCTCGCCCATGATCGCCTGGATCCAGTGTTTCTGCGGTTGGTCCATCGGAATCCAGTACGCGCCCCTGGGCACCGTGACGTTCGTGCCGCTGCGGCCACCGAACACCCGCGCGGTGGGCACCCGGGTGGGCTTCTGCACCTCGTACACCTCGACGTCCATGCGGCGCAGCCGTTCGACGAGCCGGCGGACGTCGGCGAGCTGCCGGTCGGGCAGCAGGAAGTACGAGCGGATCGGGACGGCCGGCACCGGGAACTGGACCTCGTTGGTGGGCTGCACCACCTCGTTCGGTTCGAGGGTGCCCGCCCGGCCCTGGGCGAGCGCGTCGGTCCAGATGTCGAAGTAGCCGTCCAGCACCTCGCGCTTGTGGGCGGCGGCCCAGCCGAGCGTCGACCACTGGGTGTGGAACTGCTGCTGCACCCGGTCGGCGACGGCCGAGGCGCTGCCCTTCTCGTAGGTCATGCCGGCCGCGCCGAAACCGGTGGTCGGCACGGTGTCGCCGTAGCCCATGAAGAACATGTCGTACGTGTCGTAGTTGAAGTAGCACTCGGTGGTGACCGTGTCGTCGCAGGCGCCGTTGTAGCCGAAGCCGGCCTTGTTGGCCTCGCCGATCCGGTTGATCCAGTCCACCGCCTCGCCGGCGATCTCATGGTGGATCGGGTCGGCGTTGGGCGGGAAGAAGTACTGCCGGCCGCCCATCTCGTGCGCGTCGACGAACACCTGCGGCGGGTAGCGGCGCAGCAGTTCGAGCTTGCCGTCGGTCTCCTGCTGGGTGCGGGCGAACCAGTCCCGGTTCAGGTCGAAGCCGTACTCGTTCTGCCGTCGGGTCGCGTCGCGGCCGTCCGGGTTCTGCGTCGGCACGATGACGGTGACCAGGTTGTCGTTGCGCCGGGCGACCTCGCAGGACAGGCCGGCGGCAAGCTCGTACAGCGTCTTGAGGGCCGCGTCGGTGCCGCTCTTCTCGCCGCCGTGCACGTTCGCGGTGACCCAGACGATGGCCGGGCTGTCCTTCGCCGTACGGGCGGCCGTGCGCGCGCTCGTCCGGCGGGGATCACGCAGGTCGCGTACGTCGTCGGCGATCTTCCGCAGCGCGGACGGGCGTACGTGGCGCTCGTTGGACACCACCGCGTACGGCAGGGGTTGCCCGAGCACGCTGGTGGCCAGCACGCCGGTGACGACCCGGTCGGAGGCGCGGTCGACGGCCCCGAGGTACGCGCGGACCTCGTCGTTGGTGACGACCCGTTCCTGGCCGCTACCGAGGGGAAAGCCGAGTGCCGTCTCGGGGCTCGGCACGTCGACCAGCCGGGCGGTCGGGTCGCTGCTGCATCTCGACGGCGGGGCGGCGCTCGCGGCCGGCGTGCCGCCGAGCAGGGGAGTAGTGCCGAGCAGGAGCGTGATCGCGGCGACGCCCGCCAACCGCCTCGCAGGGACCGTCCAGAGCGGACGCGACGATGGGGCCATGTCTCGGGTTCCCTTCTTGGGGGAAAGCCTCGCAGTGGCCGGAGCCTATGGATCGGCCGAGTCGGCGGTCAAGCTCTGATCGACTCCGGTGACTCTCCGGGGCTGCCCGATCGCGACGCTGCCTGGCAGGATGAGGGCGTGGGGTTTGCCTTCACCGAAAGGAGAAGACGGTGCCCGCGTCTCAGGAGACCATCACGCTCTCGGTCCACCCGGATCTCCCCTCCGCCGATGCTCGTCGTTCCCTCGCGTCGTGGTTGCGCTCCGAGGACCGGCTCCGTGGGAGGGTGACCTCCGCTCCCGCCCCGGACTCGACCATCCCGGCCGACGAGATGTCCGCCGGAGCGGCGGACGTGCTGCTGGTGGCGGTCGGCAGTGGCGGCGCGGCGATGGTGCTGGTCCAGTCGATCGCCGGCTGGCTGACCCACCGGCGTGAGGACGTGACGGTGCGACTCACCCATCCGGACGGCTGGTCGGCGGAACTGGACGTACGCCGTGCCCGGGACATGGGCCAGGTCACCGCCCTCGTCGAGGCGGCGGTGCGGGCCCTGGCGGAGCACGCGCCGCCGGTCGGATCCGACGATCCGTGAGCCGTCCCGACCCGACGCGGTCGACAGCACTGCTGATCGGCACCGCCACACACACCAACTCGGCGCTGGAGGATCTGCCGGCGGTCCGGGCGAATGTCACCGAGCTGGCCCGACTGGTCACCACCGCGCCGGTCGACCTGGTCAGCGTGGAACGCTGCACCCAACTGCTCGACCTCGCGCATCCCGGTGAGGCGGGGGTGACGATCGCCGAGCGGTGCGGGGAGGCCGAGGACCTGCTGGTGGTCTACTACGCGGGCCACGGGCTCCTCGATGACAACGGGGAGCTGTTCCTCGCGCTGTCGGGCACGAACCCTCGGCCGGAGTGGCTGAAGTACACGGCGATCCCGTTCAACTGGATCCGGGACGCGATGCGCGACAGCCCGGCGCGTACCCGGGTGTTGATTCTCGACTGCTGCTTCGCGGGCCGCGCGCTCCACACCATGTCCGCCGCCGACGTCGAGAACGGGCTCGCCGACCGCAGCGAGATCCAGGGCACGTTCACGCTGACCGCGACCTCCGACAACGTCGCCGCCATCGCCCCGGTCGGCGCGGAACACACGGCGTTCACCGGCGAGCTGCTCAACCTGCTGCGGTACGGGCCACCGCTACGGGACGGCCACCCCGACGGGGAGGACCTGACCCTGAGCGCGGCATACCGCCACCTGGCGGTGACCCTGCCGAGCCGGGGCCTGCCCCGTCCGCGCCAACGCAACACCGACCTCGCGGCCGACCTGGTGCTGCGTCCGGGCACCAGCGCCGCGCCGCCGCGGTCGGCGACCACGCCTGCCGTCGCTCCGGGCGGTGGCCTGCCCGCGCCGACCGGGGCGCGGCCGGTCCTGGACACGTTGCGCCGACCGCAGCGGCTGTTCCACCCGCTGCACCGCGCCCTGCTGGCGAGGCACTGGCGACGGCTCGCGCTGTCCGCCGGCGTGGCGGTGCTGTACGTGGCGTTCCTGCTGACGTGGTTCGTCGCCGTCGCCACACCGGCCACCAGGGCGGGCTGGGTCGACGCCGGACTGCTGCTCACGTTCTTCGAGCCGGTCGCCGTGGTGCTCGCCACCGTGCTCGCGGCGACCTCCGGCCGAGACGTACGGGCGGGGTTTCCGGCGGACGCCAGAGTCAAGCGGGGCCTGGCGATCATGGTGTGGGGTGTCATTGTGGCGTACCCGCCGATGGCACTCGTCGTCCATGCAGCGATGGAGATGGCCCGCCAGCCGACGGCGATCTCTCTCGTCCTGCTCTGCGTCGTCCTCTTCGTGTCGTGGCGGCTGGGTGGGTGGCTCTACTACCGCAGCGAGAGGTTGCGGGCGTGGTGGCTCGTTCCGCTGACCATCGGCGCAGGCATGGGCGGCTGGGTGGCCCTGCACCTGGTCGAGGCCGACAATCGGCGGGTCGCCTGGTGGCGGATGCCTGTCGAGTCGCATGCGCTGGGTGAGGTGTGGCTGCTGGCCGGGTTCCTCGCCATCGGTGCCCTGGTCGTCGTGCAGGCACGGGATGTCCTGACCGGTCACCTCGCGCTGGCGCGACGGCCGCTGGTCGTCGCGCTGTCCACACAGGGCATCGGCATGCGGAGCAGCGCGCACAACCGGTTCATCGCCTGGCACCACCTGGACCGGATCTTCGTGGCCGGCAACGTACTCGCCGTCGCCTTCAAACGGGACTATCCAGAGGTGGAGAAACCGCGCGAGTTCGGCTACTCGGCCGAGCTCGGCGGTTTCACGGTGGCCGACATCCGCCACTTCCCGCACGACAGGGCCAGCGTCCTGCACTCCCTGTCGCATTTCGCGGGTGCCACCCTGCACGGAGTCGCCGCCCCCGGTCCGCACGACGATGAGCGGCCGACCCGCCCGGACGGGAGCCCGGCCTGGCGGTTCAGCGAGCGGTGGAGCAGCCAGTGACAGGCTCCGGCCCGCCGGTCGACCGGGTCACGGTCGGCGGCGGGCCGGGGAACGCTGCGGGTCGGGTGCCCTACCAGGTGGTCAGGCCGAGGCCGATCGTCTTGGTCAGGGTGGCGTTGTCGTCGTCACCGTCGAGCGACCAGACCATCGCCCCGCCCAGACCGGTCCGTCGGATGTAGAGCGTCTTCTGCAACACGACGGCCGGGTCGTCGTACGTCCAGAGGGTCGTACCGTCGAACAGCCAGGCGTGCCCGGCGCGCAGGTCGCGGTGCACGGTGTAGCCCTTGCCGGGCAGGGTCTTGAGGTTCTTGTAGTCCTCGTTGCCCGCCTCGAAGGCGGCCGGCGCGGGCCCGGTGGCCGGCTGGAAGAGGCCGTTGCCGCCGCCGGTGATGCCGGTCCAGCCGCGACCGTAGTAGGGGATGCCCAGGACCAGCTTGTGCCGTGGCGCGCCGCGGGCGATCCACCCGTCGACGGCCACCTCGACGGAGAAGTCCGGGTTGTCGGGCGAGCCGGCCGGCACCCGCAGCGCCGACTGCTGGTTGGCCCGCGCGTCCCAGCCGCCGTGGAAGTCGTACCCCTGCACGGTGGCGAAGTCCAGGTACTTGAAGATTTTGCGGCCCTCGTAGCCGGCGTCCATGGCGGCCGGGTTGGCGGGGAGGAAGGCCGTCAGCGGGTGGTGTGCGCGGGTGCTGCGGCCGTACGCGTCGAGCTGCCGGCGGAACTCGGCGAGCAGCTTGGTGAAGTTCTCCCGGTCCTCGGGGCGGATGACGTTGCCGGGTTCTCCGTCCCAGTTCGGCCACTCCCAGTCGAGGTCGACGCCGTCGAAGACGCCGGCCGCGGCGCCCGGCGCGCCGGGGAGGTTGCCCTTGAGGTACAGGTCGATGCAGGAGGCGACGAACGCCTTGCGGGAGGCGTCGGTACGGGCGGCGTTGGAGAAGTACGTCGACCAGCTCCACCCGCCCAGCGAGATCAGCACCTGGAGCTGGGGGTGCTTCGCCTTGAGCTTGGCGAGCTGGTGGAAGTTGCCGTTGAGCGCCTGCCCGGGGGCGTCGGCGATGCCGTCGACGCTCTCCTCGGCGGGCACCGGTCGCTGGTAGTCGGCCCAGGCGTCGCCTTCGCCCGGCCCGCCGTCCAGGTAGCAGCGGCCGTCCTCGCTGATGTTGCCGAAGGCGTAGTTGACATGCGTGAGGCGGCTCGCCGCTCCGGACGTGTCGAGCTTCTTGACCGGGAAGGCCCGACCGTAGATGCCCCACTGGGTGAAGTAGCCGACCCGGTGGTAGCCGGGCTGACGGTCGGGCTTCGCGGTGGCGTTCGCGGCGGCGGGCGGGGCGGCGGTGACCAGCAGGGTCGCCAGGGCGACGACGGCGGTGAGGCGGCGGTGGCGCAATTGACGCATCGGCACTCCCACGAGGGATCAAACAGAATTAGTAAAGACACTTATCTGATTGATGAAGTTAAGCCGATCACGCTCTGCGGTCAAGAGCCGCCCGTGCGCCACCGCCGGCGCCGGTCAACCGACCTGGCTGTTGTCCTTCATCGACCCCCAACCGTGCCACCGGTCGATCTCGATCAGCGCGCTGACCCGGCCCCGGTCACGCCGGGGATAGGGATTGCCCGTGTAGTGCCGGGCCAACCGGTCGATGTCCGCGAAGTCCTCGTCGGGGCGTAGCTCGGCGACGTGCCCGATGATGCTCACGTGGGTGTACCACCCGGCCTCGTCCAGCACCGTCAGGGAGACCCGGGGGTCGTTGCGGACATGCTCCAGGCGGCGGCGACTCTCGTCCATGTTCACCAGGATCCGGCCGTCCTCCCACAGGTACCAGGTCGCGGCGGACACTGGCTGACCACCATTGCGAAGCGTGGTCATGACAGCCGGGTTCGGCTTCAAGAGCATCTCGACCGCGGCCTCGGGGAGCGGTGGCTTGGACATGGCTCTTCTCCTCACATGATCGGGTACCCCCTGCACGGTACGCACCCGGCCGCTCCCCGCACGCCAGGACGCGGATCGCCGGGTGACTCAGGCGAGCCACCCGCCGTCGCGCATGAGGACGCGTCCCTTCAGCTCGTTCGCCTCCCGCCAGGCCAGGACGCGCCGCGGCCGGATCACGAAGTACTGATAGGGCTCCGCGCTTCCGCTCGGGTCGAAACCCGTCCTGGCGGCGAACGCCGCTCGCCTCTGGTGGCCGAGGTCGGCGGTGTCCACCGCCTCGGCCGCGCCGTCGACGATCACGACGTCCCGCGTCGTGCCCAGGCTGAGCCGCACCCGGCCATCGGCGAGCAGGTTGCGGCCGGTGACCGAGGCGCGTGGCGTTGAGATGAGAAACACGCTCCCGTCCCAGAGGAAGGAGAGTGGGACGAGGTGCGCGCCGCCGGTGGAGCCCGCCGTGGCGACCCAGAGGTCGACGTCGTTCTCCAGTCTCCCGCGGGTGTCTCTCAGCCGCTCCTCACGGCTGCGCGGTGGCGCGCTCGCCATGTCGTCCCCCGTCGGCCTCGTGGTTCCGCAGTGGTTCGGTCGTCCCCGCCGTGACCAGTGGCAGGTCCGGCGCGTGACCCGGTCGGGCCAGGTCGTTCAGGCGCTGCTCCTCGGCGCGTGCGCGCCCCCAGGCGGCGATACACATGGGCTCAGCGCAGTTCCTGGATGCGGACCATGTTGCCGGCGGGATCGCGGAAGGCGCAGTCCCGCACGCCGTACGGCTGCTCGGTCGGCTCCTGGACCACCTCGGCGTCGCCGGACTGCACCTTCTCGAAGGTGGCGTCCAGGTCCCGGGTCGCCAGCAGGATCCACCCGTAGGTGCCCTTGGCCATCATCTCGGCGATGGTGCGCCGCTCGTCCTCGGTGATGCCCGGGTCGGCGGTCGGGGGCGCCAGCAGAATGGATGTGCCCGGCTGCTCGACGGGGCCGACGGTGATCCACCGCATCGTGCCCTTCCCGACGTCGCTGCGGACCTCGAAGCCGAGGACATCGCGGTAGAAGGCCACCGAGGCGTCCGGGTCGACGTGCGGGAGAACGGTCGTGTGAATGGTGATGTCCATGCTGGTCATGCTAGGGAGGGGCCGGCCGCGGAGACTTCTCGATTCCTGATCGATGCGGCGTGGCTCGCCGGTGCGCACCCGCCTGCGGGCCGCCGGGGCGGGCCGGCGAGGATGGGTCCATGACCGATCCCGTACTCCCCGGACGTGTCGTCGTCACCGGCGCCACCGGCAAGCTCGGCCGCGCCGTGGTCGCCCACCTGCGCGGCGTCGGCGTCGACGTGCTGGCCGTGGACCGTGCCGGCGGACGCGACCCGCGCGACGTGGGCGGCGAGTTCCTCCTCGCCGACCTGACCGACTACGGGCAGGTGGTCGAGGCGTTCACCGGGGGTGCGGACGAGCATCCCGGTGGCATCGGGGCGGTCGTGCACCTGGCCGCCGTTCCGGCGCCCGGACTTCAGTCGAACGCGGTCACCTTCGCCAACAACTCCGCCGCGACGTACAACGTCTTCGCCGCCGCCCGGGCCGCCGGCATCAAGCGGGTGGTGTGGGCGTCCAGCGAGACGGTGCTCGGGCTGCCGTTCGACACCCCGCCGCCGTACGCGCCGGTCGACGAGGAGTACGCGCCCCGGCCGGAGTCGACGTACTCGCTGAACAAGGCCCTCGAGGAGGAGATGGCGCGGCACTTCTGTCGCTGGGACCCGGAGCTGGTCATGGTGGGCCTGCGCTTCTCCAACGTGATGGACGTCGAGGACTACGCGCCGTTCCCGTCGTTCGACGCCGACCCGCGGGCGCGACGGTGGAACCTGTGGGGCTACATCGACTCCCGCGACGGCGCGCAGGCGGTCGAACGGGCCCTCGCGTACGACCGTCCCGGCGCGGACGTCTTCATCATCGCCAACGCCGACACCGTCATGACCCGCTCCAGCGCCGACCTGATGGCCGAGGTCTACCCGGGTGTCGAGATCCGTAAGGAGCTGGGCGAACACGAGACCCTGCTCAGCATCGACAAGGCGCGGCGGCTGCTGGGCTACGAACCCCGGCACTCGTGGCGCAACCATGTCGACCAGCCTGCGGGCGAACCGGCCTAACCGCCGCCCGTACCGGGATAAGGTGCCCTAAACCGGTACTAGGGGGTGCGGCCATGCTGACGCCCACCTGGATGCGCGGCCTGGCCGACAGCACGAGCCCACGGTCGGCGACCGTCCTGGAACTGCTGTTCGACATCGTCTACGTCTTCGCGCTGGCCCGTCTCGCCGGACGGGTCGCGGACGACCTGACCATCGTCCGGCACACCCTGCTGTCCGAGGCCGGACAGACGCTGCTGTTCTTCACGGCGATGTGGATGATCTGGTCGTTGAACGCGTTGCTGGCCAGCACGTACGACCCGCGCCGGGCGGACCTCCAGGTCGTCCTGCTCGCCACCATGTTCGGCACGCTGGTATTGGCGGTGTCGCTACCGCAGGCCTTCGGTGCGCGTGGCGTGATCTTCGCCTGCACGTACGTCGTCATCCAGCTCGGCAGACCGCTCTACCTGGTGTTCGCGCTGCGGGGCCATCCGGCGCAGCTGTTCTCGTACCGGGTGCTCGTCTGGCACTCGGTCTCCGGCGTGCTCTGGATCAGTGGCGGCATCGACGGTGGCCTCGGCCGGGGCATCCTCTGGTCGTTCGCGCTCGGTGTCGAGCTGATCGGGGCGGCCGTGCACTGGCCCGTGCCGCGCATCGGCCGCGCGCCGATCGGCGACCTGGCCGCGGTCTCCCAGGTGCACCTCGCGGAGCGGTACAACCAGTTCTTCATGATCGCGCTGGCCGAGGTGGTGCTCGAAGCCGGCGCCGCCGTGAGCTTCCCGGGCTTCTCGACCGAGCGGACCATCACCCTGGTGGCGGCGTTCGTCGCCACGGTCTCCTTCTGGCGGCTCTACTTCTACCACGTCGGGCCGGGTAAGCAGGCCAGCGGCAGCGCCGGCGGCGAGGGGATCGAGCTGGCCCGACTGGCGAGCTACAGCCTGCTGTTCATCGTCGGCGGCATCATCTGCACCGCCGTCGGCTTCGGGCAGGTCATCGAGGATCCGCACCCACCCATCGACTGGGCGCTGGTGGTCGTCATCTTCGGCGGCCCGGTGCTGTTCCTGATCGGCCGCAGCTACCTGGAGCGCCGGTACTCCGTCGCGCCGCGCTGCCAGATGTTGTTCATCGGCGCGCTGGCGCTGGCGGTCGCGGCGCTGCCGAGCGTCCTGCTCCCACCGGTCGCGGTGGCCGGCCTGGCGGCGCTGATCCTGGCCGTGATCGCCGTGGTCGACGGGCGCGCCCACCTGCGTGGCGCGCAGACCAACCCGACGCTCTGAAGCGGACGTTGAGCGTCGACGACGCCTCGCGTATCGTGGCGGCACGCCGTCGAGCCGGAAGGAGGTCAGAACGATGTCCGATGTTCTGCGCCCCCTCCGCGCCCCGGCGTCCACGCGGAGCTGACCCGGGGCGCTCGCTCTCCGGAGGGTCACCGCATGTCCGACCTGCTCATCCGCCCGCTCGTCGCGGGCGAGGAAAACCTCTTCGACTCCATGGCCGACCCGCTGCCCCAACTGCGGCAGGTCCCGTACGCCGACGGCATCGCCGGCGGCGGCTACCGACCCGAGACCACCTGGATCGCCCTGCGCGGCGGCCAGGTCGTCGCCCGGGCGGCCTGGCTCCGCCCACCCGGCGCGGTGGGCGCGCCGTGGCTGGAGCGGTTCGACCTGGCCGCCGAGCCCGAGGTGGGCGCCGCGCTGCTGCATGCCGCCCACGAGGCGCTGGGCGGCCCCGGTCGCTACTACGCGGCCCTGCCCGCGCACTGGCGGCGGCGACCCGAGGTGCTGGCGGTGGTCACCCCGCCGATGGCGGCGGCCCGGCTCGCCGGCCTGGTCGAGGCGGGTGAGCGGCTGCGCTGTTCGTGGACGGGCACGCCGCTGCCGGCGACCTCCGGCCGGTACACGTTCCGCCCACCCGTCGACCTGGCCGAGATCAACGCCCTGGTCGCCCGGGTCGCCGAGCCCGACGTCCTGACCGGCCTGGAGATCGCGCGTGCCGTCGGCGGTGTCGACCTGGCCACCGATCCGCTGGCCTGGCTGGGGGAGTCGACCGACGGCTGGCGCGTCGGCCTGGTGGACGGCCGGCCGGTGGGCCTGGTCGGCACGGCCGGCGACGCCTGTTACCCGCTCCTGGCGTACCTCGGCCTGCTCGACGACGCGGCACGCGGGGAACTGCTGGCCGAGGCGGTCCGGGTGCTCGCCGACGGTGGCGCGCGGGAGGTGATCGCCGACGTGGACGCCCACCGCGTCGCGGTGCTCGCCGAGCTGGAACGAACCGGGTTCCGTCAGCTCCGCGCGCGGGTGCTGTTCGCGCCCCCGGCCGTCCCGGGCGGGACCGCGTAGCCCCCGCGGGGGGGGGGGGGGGGGGGGGGGGG